>NZ_FUYE01000024.1 GCF_900167535.1 Prosthecobacter debontii | reverse complement strand
GTTACGCTATAGAATTATTTAATATGCTCTAGCGCATAGAGCCGGCCGCCTGAGATCTCCAGAGCAAGACTGCCGGAAGTGCCGGGGATTTTTCGGAAGGGGATGGCCGAGCCATATTCCGGCTGTGGATGCGCATGAATGATGAGGTCACTGTCATTCGCGGCTCTTTTTTTCCGGTGGCTCGTGCGGCACCTTGAAAAAAACCAGGGAAGAGAGGAGGAGGCTGACGGCAGCTCGCCGCTTCATCGTAAAAATCATGTACTGAAGATCACGCGACTGACGTGGAAGATATTACGAAGGATGTGAGGCGCATGCTCCATGAAGACTGTGAGAGGGCAATTACCTGTGCCTGCGGCCTGAGATCGATCCTGCTCTCTAATTGATGGGCGTAAGGCGGACCTTTTGCTGTGAGTGCGTTGACAGGATGGCTCTCTATGTTAAATATTCATCCATATGGATGAATATGTCCCAACGCTCGACCACACCTTTTCCGCTCTGGCTCATCCTACCCGACGAGATATGCTGAAGCTGCTGGTGCGTGAACCGGTGCGCGTGACGGATTTGGCTGCGCAGTTTGACTGTTCACTGAACGTGGCGTCGAAACACATTCTCAGTCTGGAGCGTGCCGGACTGGTGAAGCGAGAGCAGAAGGGGCGTGAGCACTGGCTGAGGCTGGATGCTGCACCACTGTCCGAGGCTTTTGATTTCGTTCAGCGTTATCATCACCTCTGGGAACAGCAGTTGGACCGGTTAGGTTCTTACCTCAACACGATGGCCGAGCAAACTGAAGGCTCGTCATCGAAAGCCAAATCCAAAATATCCTTGGCCTGAAATCTTACCATGCCCGCGTCTCAGTCGCCTCTCGAAGTCCAAGTTACCCGCCGTTATCCGCATCCTGTCGCCTTGGTTTATCAGGCCTGGACGGACCCGGTTCACCTTGCCCGCTGGTTTCGCCCTTATGATGATGTGTTGTTAGACATCCTCGCGCACGACCTGCGTGAAGGTGGAGAGTATATCTTCAGCTTTACCTGGCCCCAAGCCAAGTTCCTGCTTCGAGGCAAGTTTCTGACCGTGCGTCAGCGCGAATGTCTCATCTTCACATGGACACCGGAACCGCCGGACCTGGATGCTGGTAAAGACACCCTGGTGTCTGTGTTCTTCCGGCCACTGAATGATCATGAAACCGAGGTCGAGGTGCGGCACACACTCTTCCCTGATGAAGGGATGCGCTTGCGCCATGAAGGCTGCTGGAACTCAACCCTTGACCAGCTTTGGCGCCGTCTTTGATCCCTTTTGCAACCCTAGCCCACCGCCCCTCATGTTCATCATTCTACTTCGATTTTCCCTCCGCAAAAGCGATGCTCCCACCTTCATGGATGCCCACAAGCAATGGCTCAAACGCGGCTTCGATGACGGCATCTTTCAGCTCGCCGGCAGCCTGGAACCCGGTCAAGGCGGTGGTATCCTCGCGCATCGGTGCACACTGGCCCAACTTCAGCAGCGAGTGAATGAAGACCCCTTCGTGGAGCAGCGGGTGGTGAGTGCTGAGATCATCGAGCTCGATCCAGGCATGGCTGTCCCTCAATTGCAGTTTCTAGTTTCCTGATCTCCCAGCCATGAGCCAGACTTATCTCGATGCGGATGGAAAGCGGCGCTGCCACTGGTGCAGCCTCGCCCCAGAGTTCCCCGCCTATCACGACACAGAGTGGGGTTTCCCTGTTTCTGACGATCGCCTTCTTTTCGAAAAGTTGTGCCTGGAGGGCTTGCAGTCTGGCTTGAGCTGGCGCACGATCTTGGCGAAGCGGGAGAACTTCCGGCGCGTCTTTCACTCCTTTGATTTCCACCGCATCGCCCGATTCACCCCCAAACATGTCGAACGTCTGCTCCAGGATACAGGGATCGTCCGGCACCGGGGCAAGATCGAAGCAGTGATCAACAACGCGCAGCGAGCACTCGAGCTACAGCAGGAAAAGGGTTCGCTGGCCTCTTTCATGTGGTGCTACGAACCGCAACCCGCCTCGCTGGCCAATCCCCAAAGCGCATCGAGCTCCGTGGAATCCATCACGCTTTCAAAAGAACTCAAGAAACGTGGCTGGAAGTTTGTGGGTCCCACCACAGTTTATGCTTTCATGCAGGCCATGGGTCTCATCAACGATCATGCGACGGATTGTGCATCCAGAGTCGAGGCGGAGGCCGCACGCAAGCGCTTCAGGAAACCTTAGCACGAGCTTTTTAGCTTGCTCAGGATTAAGTGGCGGACAGAGAGGGATTCGAACCCTCGGAACGTATTACCGTTCACACGCTTTCCAGGCGTGCCCGATCGACCACTCTGGCATCTGTCCTTGGTCTGCTGCCTGGGAGGCAGCGGGCCGGGATAGTGCGGTGTGATGAGGCTGCCTGCAAGTTGATTTTCAGCAGAGTTTCATTTGCTGGCAGCCCGGGGGGGCTGCAGGGGCTCAAAAGGTGTTTTGGATCACCACTTCCTCGTAGCTGAGCTGGCCGGGTTTCGGCCAAGCGGGCTGGGTGCCCTTACCCACGGCGATCATGAAGGAAATCAGGTGGTTCTCGGGCAGTTGGATGATCTTGCCCACGGCATCGAAGTCAAAGCCGTCCATGGGGCAGGAGTCATAACCCATGGCTTTGGCGGCGAGCATGAGCGTCATGCCAGCGAGGCCACAGGAGCGCATGCATTCATCGCGTTGCACCTGCTCACGGCCTTGATAATAACCGCCAATGGCAGGGACGAGGAAGTCCTGCACGGGCTGGGGAGCTTCTTTCCAATAACGAGCGGGATCGTTTTTCCAGGCATTAAGATCGGCGCAGAGGACGACGAGGAGCGAGGCATCGGTCACTTGCGCTTGGTCCCAAGCGGCGGCGCGGATTTGCTTACGCACTTCAGGATCGCTGACGACGACGAAGCGCCAGTGCTGAATGTTGAAGGCGGTAGGGGCCTGCATGGTGGCCAGGAGGAGTTGGCGGATCTCTTCTTCTGTCAGCTTGTGGGTCGGATCGTAGTGCTTGATGGCGCGGCGGGCGTGGATGGCGTCGAGGGTATTCATGGGAGAACGAGGGTTTGAACGATGGTGAAGAGTGCTGGAGACAAAAAGCGGGTGATTGTTCACCAATACTTCGGCCAGCGAGATGGCCGCGTGAAATTGTGAAACAAGAGGGCGACGAGCACCAGCAGCACGGCACCGATGAGGGTGGGAAAGAGGACGAAACTCCAGTCGGGTTGCAGGAGGAAGACAATGACAGGATTGGACCCTGCCGGAGGATGCACCGTGCGGGTGAGCATCATCAGGGCGATGGCACTGCCCACCGCCAGAGACACACTCAACCAATGAGCACCCAGGAGATGCACACAGGCCAGCCCGACGGCGGTGCTCAAGACATGGCCGACGATGACATTGCGCGGCTGGCTGAAGGGCACATCGGGATAGCCAAACACCAGGACACAACTGGCCCCGAAGGACCCTAGAACCAGCGCGACATGCAGCCCCTGCGCCAGCAAGGCAATGACGGAGATGGCGAGAAAGCCTCCGATGAAAGCGAGGCCGATGGCTTGGTTCGAGGCACGGGCAGGGAGGGTGGCGGCGTCGCCACGGATTTTTTGGAGCAGCTTCATGAGCGGTGTTCAGCGAGTTGGGATTCGAGTTCGGCGATGCGGGTTTTCAGGGGAGTGATCAGCTCCTGAACCTGCGCGGCGGTGTAGCGAGGCGTGATGTATTTCGGACAGTTCCAATCAAAGGCGACGACGTGGATGCGGAAGACACGCTCGGTGATGCTGGCCAACTCAGGGGTGGTGATTTGTCGAACGAGATCGGGATGCTCACGGGCGTCCAGCACCTCGGCATGACCGAGCAGCTTCAGCCGCTCACGTGCGGGGTAGTCCATCATGAAAAGACAGACGCGGTCATCCGTGGCGAGGTTTCCCGTGCTCAGCATCTGACGATTGCCCTTGTAGTCGGCGAAGACCAATTGGTTAGGCCTGATGACCTTGCAAAAGCCCGCCGGACCCCCGCGATGCTGCGTGTAGGGCCAGCCAGTCTCGCTGACGCTGCTCAGGTAGAAGCTGTCGCGGGATTCGATGAAGGCGATTTCTTCTGGACCGAGGGCGTCATCTTGCGCGGCGGGTGGGATCGCATGGGAGCGGCCAAAGTAATGCTGCTGAGCCTCCAGAACGGCAGGCGTAAATGTCAGATCGAGGAACTTGTGAGCCATTGCGGTGGGGTTTTAGTTATGAACAGACAAGTCTGTTCGGATTTAAGCAAAGATAAAACTTTATATGGCAGCTTCGCATAGGGCAAGGGCCGCCGCTTTCGCAGATTCCACAGGCCAGAGATCGCGGGCATTCTGAGCCTCGGTCAGGGCACCCGAGTAGAGGAGGAAGAGCGCATCCCCCAAGGCACGGGCTCGGGCGGCCTGCGGGACGAGTTCGCGTGCGATGTCCTGCCAAAAAACGCGAGCTGAGGCTTTATAATCCCGGATCACATCGCGCACCTCGGTGCCTGGTTTGAGCATGGAGGCCGTGGTGGAGAAGGAACAGCCTCGGAAGTCGGATTCCTGGGCATAGCGGCGCAAGCTATCGAATTTCTTTTTCACCTTGTCCAAGGGAACGGAGTTGCTGGCCAGGATGCGCTCATGCTCCTGGGCATAACTGGAGGCGCGATCGCGCAACCATTCGGCACAGAGCTTTTCCTTGCTCTTGAAGTGGGCGTAAAAGGTGGCCTTGGCAACCCCGGATTTCTCAATGATCTCGTTGATGCCGACCAGTTCATAGCCTCTCGCCGCGAAGAGTGCTCCGGCGGTGCTTAGGATTTGTTGGCGAGCTTCCGACATGGGGAAATGATCAGACAGACTTGTCTGGGTGTCAAGTGAGGATGTTGAGGGAAGTCGCTGCGAGAGAGTCAATCCATGAATGAGCCCTCAACTGAGAAATGATAAAGGTTCTCAGGTTGAGGGCCTCTGGACAGACTGATCGGTCAGAAAAAGCAGTTCTTGGGGATCCCGTTATTTTTCCAGCACGATGCCTTTCTTGCGGGCCTGTTCTCGCAGAGTCTGAGCGACTTGGGTGTCAAAGGAGTCGCCTTGATTGATAGCTGATTGTTTCTCACGTTCAGCTTTAATGAAGGCATCGCGTTCTTTCACTAGAGTTGTGATTCGTGTCTGGATCTCGGCGCGTTTGATTTGCTTCTTTTCGATGTGCTCCTTGAGTTCAGTCTGGCTCAGCCCACGCAGATCTTCAGGCAAGTCGGCAGGTTTCACATCGTCCAGCTTTTGCTTTCCATCTTTGATCGCGTCGATGAGCTCCCCGGTTCCCTGAACCACTTTTTCGGAGATGGAGTTGTATTTGAGGCGGCTGGCGTTGGCTACGGGACTGGCTACCTCTGCGGTTTTTTGTTTGGAAATGACTGCGTTACGGACGGACTCTTTGCCATAGGGGATCAGCGTCTTGCCGATTTCTTCGTTGAGTGTGAGAAGCTCCTCATCCTGCGGGGCGGCGATGGACACCATGTTGCCATCTTGCGGGATCATGGCGTAGGCACCTTCGCAGTAGCTGGCGATCATTTTCCATAGCGTGGTTGTTTCAGGCATGCTGCCACATTGAATGGTGTTGATGTGGATGCCTTGGGTCATCGCCTGCTTGCAGACCTCGCGCCAGTCTTTGCCGTCTTTATATTCTTGAGGTGGAGCATCGCCGACGAGGTAAATGACCTTCAGGACGTTGCCTTCTTTTGTCCAAGGCATCTGCGTGAGGGCTTCGTGGAGTGCCTCACTCACACTTTCGGGAGTATCGCCACCACCATCGGCTTTGAACTTCTGTAGCTCCGCATAAATGGTATCCAAATCATCCGTGAGCGCGGCTCTTTTCGTCACATAGTCATCTCCACGATCCCGATAACCGACCAGCCCGAAACGAATCAGAGGCTTGGGTTTGGCGGAGATAATGTCACTGGCGATGGACCAGATCTTTTGTTTGGCTCCTTCGATTAAACCACTCATTGAACCCGTGGTATCGAGGACGAATGTGATCTCGATACGAGGCTGACCGTCGATCTTGAGGGGCATATCTGCCTTCGCTTTTGAAGTGTCACTTGAGATTGCGAGTGCTTTAGGATTGGGCTCGGGAGCTGTCTCTTGGGGCGGTTCTACCGCCGAGGTGATGGATGATGTCCCGATCAAAAAGGCGAAGGTGGAATAACGAAGCGTGTGGTGGAGTGTATTCATGGCACCACCAATCTGAGCAAGCTCGGTGAAAGTGTTTGTAAACGGTGTGTAAAACAAAACGATACGCCAAGCTACGAAAGGGGCTCAGTCCGACGCTGGATCATGCTGCGGTGACGAGCCGCGCCCCTTCAGGGCTCGACGCTATTCAATGACTCACTTGTCTGGTTATCCCCAGGGTTTCACCCTGGGCTGAGGAGTGTCGCACCTTCGGGGCTGGAGTTCTTTTGAAGGTTCATTTGAGCCCAACGGAGCTACCTCGTTAAGCTCCACCGGAGGTTCGCAGCGGCTCACGCATGTAGCGGGGAGAATCCACGATTTTTTGGGTCGGCCTGGGTTTGCCGGTGGAGGGCAGCTTGAGGACGCGGATGATCTCGGCCATGGCGGCAGGGTGATGAAAGGCTCCATGACCGGTGGGCACAATGAGTTCAGACTCGGCGGTATCAATGTGGCTGCTGGTGTAGGGGACGATGTTATCGCTACTTTTCTCCAGAGGGCCAGTCCAACCTCGATTGCCAATGATGCTGTGGGTGTGGATGTGAGGCGGCAGTTTCAGATCCGCCAGGATGCGTAAGGTCGGTTGATGCGGAGACAGGGAGCTGATGCTATCCAGCTTGCCTTGCCCGAGGCGCTCATACTCGGGGGTGAAGACCCCGGGATTGCGGGTGGAGATGCGCTCGTAAAAGGACCTGAACGTCACCGGTGGGGCTGCCAGGGCACTGCCGATTTTACCGATGATGTTGTCGGCAAAGGCACTGCCACGATGCGGGACGGCGATGTAGATGATGCGGCGGATGGTGCGGTCAGGCTGCCAGAGGAAAGCTTCGCGCAATGTTTGGCGATCTTCCGAGGACAGATCGAGCGATTCGGGCGGCACTTTGAAGGCGGCTTTCCAGAAGGCGTCTTGAGGATCGACAGCGAGCGATTTGCCGATCAATCCGCCCATGCTGTGGGTCAGCAGCGTGGTCCTCTGCATGGCGGGATCATCCCCCTCAGGATCGAGCTGGCGGCGTAGATCGTGCAGTTGAGTGCGGAGGATGCGGGTGGAGTAGAGGGCGGGCGCTGAGGTGTTGTAGAGATAGTGCCAGATCTGATAGCGGCGGCGGATTTCTGGGTCGGCCCAGAGTTCATTGGTGATTTTCGCCCAGGCGAGGGGGGTGGATAAAAGGCCGTGAATCATGATCAGGGGCTCTTTCCGGGGATCATAAGGCTCCATCAGATAAAGCTGAGGCTCTCGTTTGGGCTTGGGTCGTAACACATCCCAAAAGGCAGTCTGCCGGAGTCCTTGAGTGCGGGAGAGCGCTGTGGCCCAGGGGGCGGAGAAATCGGCCGCGAGGGGGACTTTCTGGCCCTTCCACATCACGCTATCCTGATGCAGGCTGGAGATGAATTGGATGGTGACGGATTGAGTTCCGTCAAGTTGGTTAGGCCCGGGGCGGGCGAAGGCGGTGATGGGGGTGGTGATGACCTCGGGCGGATAGTAGGTCTCGATGGCGGCACGGTGTTTGTTGTCGCGCAGAGCGATCAAGGGTGCGCCTAAACCTCGGCGTTGGTGATGCTCGATGCGGTCAATTTTGAAATCGGTGGCGGAGTAGATTTCGTCGTAATACTCCAGCGGGTCTTGGCCCTCGACCGTGCCGGTGAAGGTCACTTCATAGCTCGGCCCATTCTTCGTGGCAGGGACGGTGTCCTTGGCGGGGCGCTTTTCCTTTTTCCATTGCTCCACGAAGCGGCCCAGAGCCTCGGCGCTTTTTTCGGCATCTTCGGAGGTGATGGCTGTCTCCAGTAGCTTATGGAGGGTGGTTTGGTCCGGTTCTTCACGGAGATACTTCACCCGCACACTGAGAGGCTTGCTGATGCGGGCAGGCGCCAGACAAGAGCTGAGCGCTAGGCTGCACGCGATGAGACTGATCCAGAGATGAAAGCGAGAGAGGTTCATGGGGTGTGAGTGATCACACGCACTTGCAGTTCGATGAGGTCGTTGACCAAGTGGCCGGCCAGACGATGGAAGAAGCTGCCGGAGCCATACAAAACACCCCAGCGGGTGCGGTCGATGGCAAAGGCAGCCTGAGCCGCAGTACGTCCGCGATCATCGAACCCAGAGCTGGCGGTGAATTCGACGGGAGCCGTGATGCCGCGCAGGGTGAGTGCGCCTTCGACCTTGAGATTTTGCGAGCCGGGAGAGGTGCCCTCGATGGGTTCGCCCCGATGAATGACGAGTCGGGCTTCAGGATACTGCTCAGTATCAAAAAAATCATCGCTGCGGAGATGGGCGATGAGGACATCGTGATAGGGACTGGTGGCGAGGTCATCACAGGTGATGCCATTCATGTCCAAGACGATTTCTCCAGAGGAGATGAGGCCGCCAGTGATCTCAAGCCAGCCGGATTGAATCGGCACTTTTCCCCAATGTTTGTTCAGCAGATTACGCCCCAGCCACTCGACACGGCTTTCCTCGGTGTTGATCTCCAGGCGTCCTTCGGGTGGGGGCGATGGGGGTAAAAATTCTCCCGTGCCCTCTTCCGGCAGACCGGCTTCACACCAGCCTGCCAAGCACCCGGCTAGGCGATACACGCGGGTGTAGCCTGCGCGTTTGAGTTTCTCCGCTGCCGCTTCGGCTTCATGGCTGGACGCGGACTCTCCATAGACGCAGACCGGGGTCGCTTTCGTGGCTATCAAGGCGGGCAGACGCTCTTGGAAAGCCACCTCATAGACGCAGTTGCTGACACTGCCCTGGATGCGCCGTCGCTCATGATCTTCATGCAGGCGGACATCCAGGATGACCAGATCACGCTCGAGCAGACGCAGCGAATCCAACTCCTGGGGTGAGAGCAGTGTGACTTGCATACGACTATTCTAATGAGGCTCTCAGCATCCAGGCCATCTTTTCATGAATCTGAAGCAGACCGATCAGAAAATCATTGCTGCCGTCATCGCCGAGGTCCTGGCATTTCTCGGCCATCTTGCGGAGCTCTCGTGTGAGGGTTTCATGATCGGCCAAGAGGGCCTTGATGAAGGTGACGCTGTCGCGATCATCGCCGGAGAGCTCTTTGAGCTTGGTCAGCTTGAGCATGGCAGCCAGGGAGCCGGGTGCGTCATACCCGATGGATTTGATCCGCTCGGCCACTTCATCGATCACGCCTTCCAGTTCTTTGTATTGGGATTCAAAGAAGAGATGCATGGCGTGGAAGTCACGCCCGCGCACATTCCAGTGGGCATTGCGAGTCTTCATGTAGAGCACATGCTCGTCGGCCAGCACGATGGAGAGGATGTCTGCGGTTTGTTGGCGATTCTTATCTGGGATACCGATGTTCGTTTTCATAACGGGTGGTTGTTTAAACAAACGGATGAGACGGCGCGGTCGCGGGTGTTTTCAGTGAGGTGCCTGTCACTTTCTTGGAAAGGCAGACGCTGGCAAAGACCCCCTTGAGTGTGCTCAAGGGGGGATGAACAAGTGAGGATTAACGAACGCGGTTGACGAGTCCGGCGAAGGCTTTCCGCTCGACGAAGAGCAAAAACAGAGAAAGCGCGCTGATGAGCAGCACCGGTGGCTCAAAGAGGCCTGCGCCTTTGGTCAGGAAGGTGTGGAAGGCAAGGATATTCACCACAATCGGTCCCAGGATTAGCAGACCGATGTTACGTGTCTTGGGCAGGGCGACGAGGAGGCCACCCGTGATCTCCAGGACCTTCACAAAGGTGAGGTAACCCGTCGGGAAGAGCGCGGCCATGAAGAGCTTGTGAGGTGCCGTATCTGGGGAGGGGTCCGCAGGCATGGGGATGAACTGGAGGAAGAAGTTCAGGCCGAAGGTGACGAACAGAAGGCCCAGGAGGGCACCGGCGAGATTAGGGATGTGTTTCATTGGAGTGTTTGTTGTCGGTTAAGTTTGGGTGTCTTGATGACAGACCCTTCATGGTCCCACTCCACGGGTCTATCCAATGTTCCCTCGTTGGTCTCAGCATGCGGGTCCTGCATGACCTGGGATGGCTTGCGTCACCCCTACCTCATGTCGTTTTTGAGATCATTATTGAAACTGATTATCAAAATTACGATTCATGCCTCTTGGGTTGATTATTGTTCGTATTTGAATGTATATTAAAATTACCATAGTCAAACCATGTCAGGGGCCAGCCCAAGCAATTCTAAATCTGATCGCATGCTCATCGGGACCCCGGGTGCGGTGACGGGCAATCTGCTGCAAAAGCTGGAGGAACGGAGAGCTTTAAAAGCGAGCGGAACCGCCAGCCCTCACCTTTGGGTCTTGGTTTCGGTGTTGGGGGATTTGGTCATGGCAATTGCTGCGGGCTACGCCGCCTACTGGCTCCGCTTCCACTCGCTGAAGGACTTTGGGAACTGGGATGATCTGGCGCTGCGGCAATACACAGGGCACATGACCCTGGGCACGCTGACGCTGTTGCTGGCCATCGGTTGGCAGGGCATCTACCACCGCAACGTGCTTCTGCGAAACCGCTGGATCGCTTCGAAGATGGCGAAGGCGGTGTTGATCTGGACCCTCGGCTTCCTGGCCATGACTCTGGCGCTGAAACTGACCCCGCCGATTTCCCGCGTGTTCGTCGCTTTGAATGGCTCTTGTGCCTTGTTACTCCTGCTGAGTTGGAGGCTCATCTTTAACCTGTTCCTACACCAGCCAGCGCGGCTCAAAACACTCCAGCAGCGCACGCTTTTCGTCGGCTGGAATGAAGATGCTCAGCGTCTCTGGAACACGCTAAGCACGGACAAGGCGCATGCCTTTGAGCTGATCGGGTGGGTGGATGCCTCCGGCTGGAGAGATTCGCAGGCGCTTCCCTCCAATCTGCCCTTTGTCGGGTATCTCGAAGACATCCACCGCGTCATCGCCCGGCATGAAGTGGACATGATCGTGGTGGCGGATCTACCCCGGCAGCAGCTCGTGGAGCTGGCCAATATCTGTGAGCGCGAGATGATTCAGTTCAAGCTGGCGCCCTCCGTCTTCCGCATCTTCGTCTCGGGTTTGTCTCTGGAAACCATCGCCGGGACACCCGTCCTGGGAGTGAATCGTCTGCCTCTGGATAGCACGCTCAATGTGTTTTTGAAACGCTGCCTGGACATCGTGGGTGCCGTGATGGGGCTGCTGCTCAGTGCGCCGCTGATTGCCTTTTTTGGCTTCATGGTGTGGTGGGAGTCAGGCCGCCCTATCTTTTATCATCAGCGCCGCTGGGGCATGAATGGTGTGCCCTTTGAGATCATCAAAATCCGCTCCATGAAGCTGGATGCTGAGGCGGGAAAAGGAGCCCAATGGTGCGTGCAGGATGACCCTCGGCGTCTGAAGGTGGGAGCCTTCATGCGCAAGTGGAACATCGATGAAGTGCCCCAGTTTTGGAACGTGTTGAAGGGGCAGATGAGCCTTGTGGGACCACGGCCGGAGCGGCCGGAACTGATCGCGGCCTTCAAGCATGAAATCCCACATTACAACGCACGCCACCATGCCAAACCGGGGATGACCGGCTGGGCTCAAGTGAAAGGTCTGAGGGGCGATACCGACCTGAGCGAACGCATCAAATGTGACCTCTGGTATCTGGAAAACTGGAGCCTCTGGCTGGATATCCAGATCATGTTCCTGACCTTCTTTAAGCGTGACAACGCCTATTGAGGAAGGGTTGAGCGAGCGGCGAAAACCGTGTATGCAAGGGGCATGATTTACCTGGACGCCAATGCCACTACGCCCACAGATCCGGCGGTGGTGGAGGCCATGCTGCCCTGGCTGACCCAGCAGTATGGGAATCCCTCCGCCGGTTATGCGGCCGGGCGACAGGCGCGCCGTGCGATGGAAAAGGCACGCGGGCAGGTGGCTGCGTTGATCGGCGCGGAGGCCGAGGAGATCCTTTTCACCAGCGGGGCCACGGAGAGCATCAACAGCGTCTGCCTCTCCGCTCAGGCCCTGTTTCCAGATCGACCTCTGCTGATCACCAGCGCGACCGAACATGCGGCCACGCTGGCCTGTGCAGAGCGGTGGCAACAGCAGGGGGGAGAGGTGAAGAAGCTGCCAGTGTTGAAGAATGGGTTGTTAGACCTGGGCATCCTGGAAACGGCGCTGGAACCCGGCCGCACCGCACTCGTCTCCATCCTCTGGGCCAACAATGAAACCGGCGTCGTGCAGCCCCTGCGGGAGATCGTCGAGCTGGCTCATGCAGCGGGGGCACTGGTGCATGCGGATGGGGTGCAGATGGCCGGGAAACGGCCGATTCAAGCCCGCGAGATGGGGCTCGACTACCTCAGCCTCAGTGGGCATAAAATGCATGCGCCGAAGGGAGTCGGCGCGCTGTTCATCAGTCATCATGCGCCTTTTCAGCCTCTGCTGATCGGTGGTGGGCAGGAGCGTGAACGGCGCAGCGGCACCGAGAATGTACCGGGTCTGGTGGCGATGGGAAAGGCGGCGGAGATGCTCCAAGGCGCGACCTTTGCTCCAGACCTGCGAGACGTGCTGGAACTACACCTTGAGGCCGCTTTACCCGATCTCGAGATCCATGGCGTAGGGGCTCCTCGTTTGCCCAACACCAGTTCCATTCACTTTCCCGGGGTGGATGCGGCGGCATTGATCATCCGGCTGGATCAGAAAGGCATCGCCTGCTCGGGTAGCAGCGCTTGTCACACGGCCTCCTTACATCCGTCGCATGTGTTGGAAGCCATGGGCTATGAGGGGCGACATGCCGAAAGCACCGTCCGTTTTTCGCTGTCTCGCCTAACGACAAGGAGCGAGATCGACCAAGCGGTATCTGAGATCATCGCTGCGGTGCATTACCTGCGGGCCCAGTGGGACCCGAACGTGCTGGTGACACTGGCTTGAGGGGAAGCTTAATCGCTGTAGGCGATGAACAGGAATACCACGATGAGCGCGAGGACCACGGCGATGGTGATCTTCACCCAGCTCAGCGGATACTCGCCGGTGATCCGGCCCGTGACACCGTTGACGGCCACTTGGTAGTTTTTGGTTCCATAGGTGTAGGTGAGCAGCCACACGGGCAGGAGTACATGTTTGAAGGTCTGGTCGCTGTAGCTCGGGGAGATGCGCAGATTGCGCTGGGTGTCTCCCGGCACTTGGCGGGAGCAGGCCTGACGCAGCAGTTCATCCATGCGTCCACGGGAGGCTTGAGCGGACTGCACCAAGTCGATCTGATACTGTTCCACCACCCAGCCTGACAGGTAGCCTGGATCATAGGGCACGAGGTCTGTGGTGGTGGGGAAGGGCTCCAGCTTCGACAGCAGCGCGGGATGCACGCCTTTGGAGGCGGGCACGAGCACGTCATCGAAGTTTTCACTCACATGGCCACTGGCATATTCCCAGCGCACTTCGCGTTGCTGGCGGCCTTGGCTATCCCGTGTGTAGTAGTAATAACCGGCTTCGGCTTCCCAGGGGCACTCCGCATGCGCGTCGAAGGTCCAGTAAGGCAGATACAGGCCATGGAGGGTATCGGTCAGGGCTTTATCTCCGAGATTACTGCGTGCCCAAAAGTGGCTCTTATACCAGAGGCGGATGTCTTCCCGCACCTGGGTGTCGGAAATCTTGAAAGGCAGCAGACTGCCCGGGCGGATGGGGGCCTGGATATCGGCGACATCCAGGAGAGCGGGCGAGCCGCAGAAGTCACAGCGCTGAGCCACACGCTTTTCATCGAAGACGGAGATGGCTTGGCAGCTCTGGCAGCGCACGGTTTTACGATTGACCGCCCAGCCGCGCTGATCTTCGGGCAAGGCACGCAGGGCGGTGACCAGATCGTTTTCCTCAATGAGCGAGCCGTCAGACTTCAGCTCGGCAGGAGAAACTGTGCCGCAGTAAGGGCAAACCAGGGCTTTTTTGGCTGGTGTCCAGACAGCTTCTCCACCACACCCGGGGCAGGCAAACTTACGGATCGCGGTAACTTCAGACATGTCCCAAGAATGGCGTGGGACTCCACCCACGCGCAAATCAAAACATGCTGGGCCGAGTGCTTAAACGAACCAGAAGAAGAGGATCGATATGAAGGTGGGCAAGAGGGCTCCGGTCAGAAGTCCGATCGGGCTGATGCCTTCATCGCCGAAAGCCTTGGCAGTTTGCAAAATGCCGACTCCGGCAGGATTCGGCGCATTGGCAATCACGGTGAGACCACCCCCGGTGACCGCTCCCGCGACGAGGGCGTATTGCAGGTCTGGACTGATACCATCGACGAGAGAGCCGAGGTAAGTCAGAGCGGCGTTGTCGGTCAGAGCCGTCAAACCGGTGGCTCCGAAAAACAGCGCATGACCGCTGAGGCTGCTGATGAGCGGCTTCAGCCAGTAGGCCTGGAGAGAGCCCAAGGTGACTAGGCCTGCCAGGAAGAAGCCCACCAGAAGGCCCTCCTTGAGCTTCAGGTTGTCCTGATACTCACGGGTGGCGGTCACCACGCCGAGGAACATCATGAAGACGCCAAAGAAGACATCTGGATAATGAGCGAAGGCGACTACAGCCGCCAGGAACAGCATGTGAATGAGCGTGAGCCAGACGGGGACGGAGCCGCTGCGGTTGGGCACGGCTTCCAGGGAGGCCAATTCCTTGCGGAAGAGAGCGGTGATGATGAAGGTGGAGAGCAAGCAGCTCAAGGCGGCACGCCAACCAAAATGGGTCATCATGAATGGCGTGTCCCAATTCCATTTAGCCGCCACCATGAGCACGGGGGGAGCTGCGAAATGTGTGAGTGTGCCTCCGATGGACACATTGACGAACAATAGCCCCAGCGTGCTGTAAGCAAACTTGCGGCTGATCTTCTGGTCAAAGTAGCGACGCTTCAGCACCAGTGCCAGCAGGGTCATGGCGGCGGGCTCGGTGATGAACGAACCCAGCAGTGGCCCAACCACAAGCGCGGCGATGTAAAACGCCGTCGCTTCCTTGGCGGGAATCAGTCGGGCGA
Source organism: Prosthecobacter debontii (assembly GCF_900167535.1). Lineage (NCBI taxonomy): Bacteria > Pseudomonadati > Verrucomicrobiota > Verrucomicrobiia > Verrucomicrobiales > Verrucomicrobiaceae > Prosthecobacter > Prosthecobacter debontii. Next base: position 57,268 of record NZ_FUYE01000024.1, on the reverse strand, counting down.
TGGCGCTGATAAGGCCTTCGGCCAGTTTCACCACGGGGCGGGTCGCCGCTACGACCATGACGACGAGCACGAACTTCGGCTCCGTGTAGTTGAGGCTTTCGATGTATGCGACGGCATCATGCACGGAGCCCTTCACGGCCATGATCCCGACAAACAAAGCCGCTGCCCAGAGACCAAAGACGACCTCGGCTTCGGCCAAGAAATGCAGCAGATTTTCCGGAATCGATCCCTGCGGATACTTGTGAGCCCAATGGGCGAAACGCTTGACGGCAAACGTATGAAGGACCGCGAATGCGAACAGCACCGTGGCGAGGATTTCCATGGGGGCGGGGTTCATCCGCTAACCCTAGGGAAAGATGAGGTCATGGCAAGCGATACAGGCATGTTTCGTCCATGCCTATGCTGCACGACCTCAAGCACTCAATCTCCGACAATGGTTTTAAAGCCGCCATAAGCCATGCGTTTGCAGTCAAAGGGCATCTGGGTTGGATCAGGGCACATCTCTTGGATGCGCGGGTCTGCCATGACCTTGGCATTCACGGCATCCCGGTGCTCACGTGATTCATAAACGATGAAGGCAAGCACCACCGTCTCTCCTTCTTGAACTCCGGCAAGGGCAGGGAAGCTCACCATGTCTTTGGCATCGGGGTCTTCGAGAACGGTTTCTCGATAGTCCAGAGCTCCATGTTCTTTCCAGATCGCCTGGGCCTTTTCGGCGATGGCCTGATATTCTGCAATCTTGTCCTTGGGAACCGGCAGGACGAATCCGTCAACGTAGTTTGGCATAAGGGTGGTTGGTTAAGGGTGGGTTTCAGGGAATAACAAAAAGTGATTTTAATCAACGATGGATCAAGCCCGTGAAGGCGCGGCGTTCGACCCAAAGTAAAAAGAGGGCTGCGGCACAGATGCCGATGATCAACGGATGGAAGAGGCCCTCTCCAGCCATGACGAAGAGATGATAGGCCAGGATATTGACGATGATCGGGCCCAGAACCAGGAGGCCTAGATTGCGTGTGCGGGGGATGGCCACCAGCAGCCCTCCGATCACTTCCAAGGCCTTCACAAAGGTGAGGTAACCGGTGGGCGCAAAAGCCGCCATGAACTTCTCCGCAGGGCTGTTTTTGGGGTATTCCATTTCAGAAGCGAATCCCAAGAGCACGACGGCTCCTGACATGATGAACAGGAGGCCGAGAATGGCTCCGATGGTGATAGCGGCGTATTTCATAAGGCGAGATGCGTTAGAAGTGAATCGTGAGACAAGCGGGCTTCAGCCTTGTGCCATGGCGGGATCCATCCAAAAGACTTCCCAGACATGGCCATCGGGGTCCTGGAAGCCATGCCCATACATGAAGCCGTGGTCCTGAGGTTCATTGTAAATGCGGCCACCGGCGGCGACGGCCTTGGCCACGAGGGCATTCACTTCGTCTCGGTCGGTGCAGGAGAGTGCGATCAAGGCCTGCGTGCTTTGAAAGGCATCGACGATCTGGTTTCCCTGCGGCATGAAGCCTTGAAACTTCTCATGCGTGAGCAGCATGGCGTAGATCGTCTCGCTGATGACCAAGCACGCTGCCGAATCATCCGTGAATTTTTCGTTGAAGGTATAACCGAGGGCGCGGAAAAAGCTCATGGAACGAGCGAGGTCGCGCACCGGTAGATTGAGGAAGATCATCTTGTTGGTCATGACAGTGAGTGGGTAAAGTAGGGCTCATCTGAAGCAGGCAGGATGTGCCAGGCTTCATCGTCTTGACGAACGAGCGGGGCTGCGTTGGACAGCTCCCGATCATTTTTATGAAAAAAATCAGTCGCCTCGCTCCAGCAGACCGGCGAGGCTCTCCAGGCTTTCGTTCCACCCGTCATGAATGCCGGTCCGAATGAAGGCATGGTAGATCTCCACGCTTTCAAAGGTGAGTCTGACCGTGAGGGTGGTACGTTGCTCATTCCCTGTGAAGATGACCGTCTGGCGGATTTCCCCTGCCGGGTTCGTTTCATCCTCGGATCGGTTAGGCTTGATCATGTCCTGCCATTCGGGCGGATGTGCGGAGCAGTCCAGGGTGGTGACGATTTTCTCTCCCAGGATGATTTCTTGGAAGCGGCCTGAGATCGGAAAGCGCACCTCATCGGGGCTCTGCATGACGATGTTCCAGGCTCCACCAGGGCGGAAGTCGAGTCGGCATTCAGGATTGGTGTAGGCATGAGGTCCCCACCATTGACTGAGCTGGCTGGCATTCGTCCAGGCTTCGAAAACCCGCTGGCGCGAGGCTTTCAGATTCCGGCTGATCATGAAGGTGCGGAACGTCTCTGGCATGGAGGGCATGCTCTGGAGGTGTCTTTGGAGGCGGTCCATGTTCTGCTCGTTAGCCGCGTGGATGAATTTCCCCAGTTTGACGACCTCCTGCTCATCTTCAAAGCACATCCGCCAAGTGACGCGTGTGCCGGTGCCTTCTTCCGTGAAGAGCAGGGTCATCTGAAAAAAGTGCACGGGCTGGAGATGCACGAAGACGATGCGCTCCGGCCTGGCCAGCTCGACGAAGTCCGAGGCATTGAAATAATCCACGCCTGCCGGTGAATGCATGGTGAAGCGCCAGGCTCCACCGGGCACGGGGTCAAACTCGTGAAAGGTATTCGTGAACCCCGTCGGCCCCCACCAGTGCATGAGGTGATCGGGATGATGAAAGGCCTCATACACCAAGTCGCGCGGATGATTGAGGAAGCGCGAGGTGACGATTTCCGTGGCCGAGCCAGCAGTGAGATCGGAGGTGAGGACAGACATGCGAAGTGGGACGTGAGATGAACCCACGGAGCGATGAAGCTCAGCGGGATAATGGCGAGTCCGTGACAGTGACACCGATAATAAAGGGGCAGAGTGCCGAATCGCCAAGTGGCGGTTTCGAGAGTTTCAGTATTGCCCTTTTTCGCAGGGCCCTGGGGGAAGTCCCTATGGGCAGGTCGGCATGACCGAGGAGTCTGATCATGCCGAGCAGCTTCGGTAGTTCGGGGAAAGCGTTGGGATTACGCGGTCGGAGCGCCACCACATTCCTGGACGACATTCACCATCCAGCCGATGCCAAACTTGTCTTTCAGCATGCCAAACCGAGGTGACCAGAAGGTTTTGCCCAAAGGCATGGTCACTTGGCCTCCTTCGGCCAAGGCATTGAATTTGGCATCTGCCTCCTCTTCCGTCGCCACCGCCAGGGAAAGGGAAAACCCGCTGAAGTTTTCCGTTTCACCGCAACCGTCGGAGGCCATGATGATGGAGTCGCCCACCTGGAAAGAGGCGTGCATGACCTTGCTTTCAAAGCCTGGGGCGAGCATGTCGGGGGGAGGTGGCTCAGGGGCATCTTTGAAATGCATCACCATGTCGATCTTTGCGCCGATGGCATGGGTGTAAAATTCCAGGGCTTCTTCACAGCGACCGCTGAAAAAGAGGTAAGGCTGAATGAGGGGTGCGTTCATAGGTGGATGGAGGTTAAGTCGTGAAAGGGAGGGGGATAATGAATGAGCAAAGAAATCGAACCTCACACGTCGGCCGCGTGTGATCAGGCTTTGGGGGCGGTCTCGACGATGGCTTTGAGATTGGCTAAACCCTGCACAAAGAAGTCGCCGCACATCTTGTCGCAATCCATGACAAGGCCCATGGTCTTGCTGATGAAGTTGGCCTTGCCGGACATGGTCCAGGTCACACGCGTGCCGGTGCCTTCGGGCTTGAAGGTGAAGTCCACGTCATTGGTTCCTGCAAAAGGGCGGATGAACTCCAGTTTGAACCGCACGAGTTCACCGGGCCGACTTTCCACAATCGTTTGTTTGCCTTCGCCGACCTCGTTGTTGCCTGACCAGGCGAAGGAGGAGCCTTCACCCGTGGCAGGGCCTGTGAAGGTGGCGGTCGCTTGCGGATCGAGCTTGGCCCAGGGAGACCAGTCCTGCCATTGATGGAGATCATTGACCTGTTCATAAACAGCTTGGGGAGAGGCGTCCATGACGGTCGAGCGGGTCACGGTGAATTCATCCGGCTGGCGCTGGATGACGACGACGAGAGCGATGATGGCGAGAGCCAGAACGATGAGGATTTTCTTGAACATAGGAGTGGGATGAGGATGGAGGTGAAGGGAGTGGTGGGGAGATCTGAATGAGCGGAGGTGGGTCAAGTGAGCTGCTCTTCCATGTCGCGAATGCGCTGGCTCAAGAGCATTCGCTCGGACGCCATCTGCGCGAGTTGCAGCGCTTGGCGTAAATGAGTGACGGCGGATTGAAACTCCTGCCTCTGTGCCTCCAGCTCACCCAGCACGGCGTGGAAGAGATGATACGAGTCGAGCGGTTGGCGATCGAGAATGGACTCGACTGCGGCGATGCCTTGTTCGGGACCGTTGACCCGGGCCAGGGCCACGGCTCGGTTTAAAGCGATGACCGGAGAGTTATTGAGCTGAAGCAGATGATCATAGAGCCGCAGGATGCGTGGCCAGTCGGTGGAAGCGGCATCGGGAGCCAACGAATGGCACGCGGCAATGGCCGCCTGGAGGTGATATTCGCTGGCCTGATCTCCACGCGCGGAGTGGCCGAGATGTAAAACACCCCGCTGGATCATTTCGGCGTCCCAGCGTCGGCGGTCCTGTTCATTCAGGCGTAAAATTTGACCCGCCTCATCCAGTCTGGCGGCCAGACGTGCACCATTGAGCAGCATCAGGGCGAGCAGGGCATGGGTGCGGGGTTGATTTCCGGCGGGATGTTCGGCCAGCAGGGTAGCTAGGCGGATGGCCTCCGTGCAGAGTTCCTCGCGGATCAGGCAATCACCACTGGAGGCCTTGTAGCCTTCGTTAAAAAGCAGGTAAATGATCTGGAGCACCGCATCGAGCCTGGAGGGGAGTTCGACCCCTGAAGGAATCTCGAAGACCACATTCTCCTCCTGTAGCCGCTGACGAGCTCGGGTGAGTCGTTTGGCCACCGCCGCCTCGCTGGTCAGGAAGGCATGAGCGATCTCCAGAGGGCTGAAACCGCAAAGAACTTTGAGAGCTAGAGCCGTCTGGGCTTCTTGGGGAAGCACCGGGTGGCAGCAGGCGAACATCAGCCTCAGTCGATCATCCTTGATCTCTTCATCGAAGCGCGGCTCACTCGTTGAAGTGTCTTCCGCCATCCGTTGTTCGATGAACTCGATGATGCGCGGTTGTTTCTCGATGAAGCTGCTCTCCCTGCGGATGATGTCCAAGGCGAGATGGCGAGCGGTCTGCATCAGCCAGGCGGCGGGATTGGCAGGGATGCCATAAAACGGCCAAGTCTGTAAGGCACGTGCCAAGGCCTCCTGCACGACATCCTCCGCCAGTTGGAGACGATGGATGCCAAAGATGCCGGTGAGGATGGAAACCAACCGCCCCGCTTCATGGCGGAAGAGGTGCTCGGTCAGGTGATGCACCTGAGAGCCGTCCGTGGGTGAGGCTGGCGGTGGTTTTCTCATCCTAAGTTAGGCGGCGAGGGCGTTTTGATTCTGCTCTTCCCGGATGCGTTTGAAGCTCGGGCACTCGGGGGCCACAGGGCGCACTTCCAGGGTGCAGCCGCACTCCAGCATCGGCCACTCTTGAGCGATGCGGACGGCTTCATCCAGCGTATCCACTGCCAGCCAGAGATACCCGGCGATGGTTTCCTTCGACTCGGCAAATGGCCCATCAGCCACCTGGCTGCCCTTTTTCCCGGAGATGATCTTACCTTCTTCAAAGAGAGGCTGCCCGGCTTTGAACTTACCTTGCTCACTCAAGCGCTCAAACCACGCCATGGTTTTGGTCATGATCTGCTGCATTTCATCGGGAGAGAGATTCTGCTGCCATCCGGTGGTGCGGAAGAGGAGGAGATGACCTGGATGTGGAACTGGAGGTGGGGTGTTCATACGGCGAATCGAGGGTGAGGGACCAGCGGTTTTGAGGCGCGTGTTCAAAGAGATGACGAACCAGCGAGTGGGCTCAGGACAGCGAGGACACAGGTTTTGATTTTTTTTTCGCGAGGGTCTTCGCCATCGCTGAACGTGGCGGGTTTTCGAAGAGGCTCATGACGTAGCCGCGAGCGAGTTCGATGTTGGCGATGATCATCTCGGGAGAGCTGCGGGTCTTCCCGATAAGCATGGAGCCCTGCCAGAGGCTATTGAGAAACCAAGCGACCTGATCGGGATCGAAATCCACCTTCACCCGATGGATCTTCTTGGCCGCCGTCAGCATCAGAGTCACCCGGTCCGCCCAATCTTGCAGATGCCCCTGGCAAGCCGTGCGCATGTCGTCATTCACCGCGGCGAGCTCCTGGGACATCATGCCGACCATGCAGACGCAGGGTTGATCCGGCCGCTGGTTGAACGTGATCATGATGTCCAGCAGGTGGTGAAGTTGCTCCAGAGGATCCTGGCTCGCGTCCTGCCAGGCGGGGGAATACATATCCGTCCCCATCTGCGCGAAGGCATCGACAGCGGCTTTGGCGATGGCCTCTTTGCTTTCAAAGTAGTGAAAAAAGCTGCCTTTGGTAAGCGCGGCCTCAGCGCAAATTTGATCCACGGTCGTGGCGGCATATCCCTGGCGGAGCATCAGGTGCAAGGTCGCCCCAAGCAGCTTTTGCCGAGTTTCAGCGGGATTACGGGTGTGTTTGGGTTTTTGTGACATACAAACCAGTTGGTATCTAACTCAAAGGACAGATTTTTGGCAAGTGTCTTTTTGTTCACCCTTTTGGAGGGTGGCTTTTACCGGAGGTTTTCGCAGAAAGTTGCCGATGTGACGGAACATCTGCCTCGACAAATCACCAGATACTGATTTTATGAATAATCTCTATGCCGCTCTCCTTAGACGATATTCTCCAATCCGCAGATGAACATCAGGCCAGTGACGTGTTTTTGATGGAAGGGGAGATTCCCCGCATGAAGATCCGAGAGCAGATCATGCTGGTCGGTGAGGAGCCTCTGGAGTTGACGCAATTGGCGGGGCTCTGGCTGGCTTGTGGTGTGAGTCCAGATGGCGAAACGGATCGCGATTCGGGCCTCGTTTCCGCCAGTCGCACACGTTATCGCGTGAATTTGCATAAGGCTCTGGGCAGGCTGGGAGCGGTGATGCGTCGTATCCGCACCGACCTGCCCGTGTTATCCACTTTGGGGGTGCCTGATTGGCTGCTGACGAAATGGGCTCAACGCACGCGAGGTCTGATCCTGATCACGGGACCAACAGGCATGGGCAAGAGCACGACGATGGCAGGTCTGCTCCAGTGGATGAATGAGAACATGGCGCGTCACATCGTGACCATCGAAGATCCGGTGGAGTTCATCTACACGAATAAAGTCTCCATGTTCACCCAGCGGGATGTGGGGCGAGATACCCTCAGCTATGCCCGTGGCGTTCGTGGAGCGATGCGGCAGGCACCGGATGTGATCATGGTGGGGGAAATTCGCGATCTGGAGACCGCGTTGATCACACTCCAGGCCAGTGAAACCGGGCATCTTGTGTTGGCCTCGGTGCACAGTGACAGCGTCGTGGATGCGATCGATCGTATCGCGCATCTTTTCCCGCCAGATCAGGCGGGGCTGGGTTTGCATCTGTTGTCTCAGCAGCTCATTGGTGCGCTCTGTCAGAAACTTATTCCCCGTATGGATGGGGGTGTGCATCTCCTGGTGGAGCATTTGGAAAACGGAGGGGCGGTGCGTCCCTGGATCGCCCGACATGAGACGGATCACATCCGCAATTACATGCAGCGCGGTAATGATCCGAACTGTATCACCTTCCTGACAAACATTGTGCTCGCTTATGAAGCGGGACTGATCACCGAGGCTGAAGCCATCCTGGCTAGCGGCAACGAAACGGAGTTCAAACGCGCCGCACGCGGCATCACCTAGGCCGTTCCGCTGCTGAACGAAGGCTGGACAAAAGAAACCCGGCTGTTTGCATTGTTGAAGAATTTTTAGTTATCCCATGCGTCAATACGATCTCATTGAATACCTTGCCATGGCCATGCAGGCCGGTGCATCCGATCTCCATCTTTCTCCAGGGGCTCCTCCGACCATGCGTCTGCACGGGCGAATGACTCCTGTGACGGATGAAATCTTCGATGCCTTGGATGTTCGTGAACTGATGCTGGGCAGTTTGAAGGATACCCAGCGTGCGAAGTTGGAAGAAGAGTGGGAGCTGGACTTCGCCATCGAGGTGGAAAATCTCGGGCGCTTTCGTGGCAATGCCTGTTTTGCCATGGGCAAGATCGAAGGGAACTTCCGTTACATCCCCGATAGCATCCCAGAACTGCCCCATCTAGGCCATGGCCCGAATGTGCAGGGCATGTGCCAATTCAAGGACGGCTTGATCCTCGTCACTGGCGTCAGCAACAGTGGTAAAACCACCACCTTGTGCAGCATGACTCAGACCATCGCACGTGAGCGCTCCTGCAATATCGTGACGATTGAAGATCCGATCGAGTTTGTATTTAAGCATGGTCAGAGCCTCATCCGCCAGCGGCAGGTGGGGTTTGATACTCATGAGTTCGCCCGTGCGATGAAGAGCGCTCTGCGTCAGGATGTGAACGTGATCACCGTGAGTGAGTTGCGAGATCTGGAGACGATCCGCACGGCATTGACCGCCGCAGAGACCGGCCACCTCGTCATCAGCACCCTGCATACCATGGATGTGCCGAGCACGATTACGCGTATCCTCGATAGTTTCCCCAAGGAGCAACAGGACTACGTGGCTTCTCAGCTCAGCCACTGCCTTCGGGGAATCATCAGCCAGCACCTGATCCGCCGCCCAGATGGTGAAGGACGCGTGATGGCGACAGAGGTAATGCTGATGAACTCTGCCATCTCCAGTTGCATTCGAGATCAACGTCTGCAGCAGCTTGCCAGCTTGATCCAAATCGGCGGGCGGGATGGCATGCACACCATTGATGATAGCCTCCTGCACCTGCTGAGTTATGATTTCATCACGATGGAAGACTGCCGCGCTCATGCCCGCGACATCGAATTCATCAAGGTGGGGTATGAGAAGATCAAACGTGACCGCGAAATCGCAGCACGCCGTAAGTGATGAACTCAGCGTGGAAGAGACTGGCCTAACTTAACTTAGTTAGGCATCTCATGGGTCCTGTGGGGTTTGCTCAGAACGCCGTTGAGAATTGCTCTCAGGGAAAAGCTCAAGACATCACGAGCAATCGACCTGCTGCGGACTGAAGTCCGCGCTCCTTCTCAAGGCCTGGCCACCTGCATCGGGATCAGTCTCGCGATTTCCGTTTCGGTAGCTGGAAAGAAGAGCACAGTCTGACCTTCCGGGTCGGCATCATTGCTGAAAACGATGTCCTTTTGGCCATCGCCATTACGGTCTTCAAACCGAACTCGCGGATGACTCAACCCTCCCAGGAGGATCGGCTCGATCCGCCGGGAACCACCTGGCTCCTTCAACCAAACCGCCAGGGATGGCACCGAGCCGGAGCCGCCATAGCGCCACTCCAACTTCAAGCCCTGCGGCTCCAACTCATTCACAAAACGCAGCGACCAAAGCCAGGCCCAGCCCACCGCAAGGATCAGCATCGGCACGCCGATGGCCGAGTAAAAAGCACGGTGTGAAAGGACAGGCATCGGATGAGATGGCATGGTTTAGATAATCATCATGGCCCTGCCAAGCGCAAAGGATTGTCACGCATGGGGCTGGGTCACATAGTTCCAACGCTTCCCATGTCGGCAAGCACTGTCCATGGCCCGAGGTGCCATCGAGATGACGCCTCTCCAAGTAAAAACCACTACGAAGTCACTTTCACGCCAGTCCCTTCTGACGGCGGGCGTGCACGGCGGCGGAGTATTCGCTGGCGTTGAAGTCCACATACTCCTCAGACAGGTCACTGGTGTAGACCGTGTGATTGGCGCTGCCTTGATTGAGGTCGATGGTGACGGAGAAGCGGGGCTCTTTCACCACCTTCTCTAGCTCAGTCATGGGGGTATTGGTGGTCAGTCCGCCTTTGCAGGCAATCAATCCGCCGAAGTAAATGTCGATGAGTTCCTCCCGCAAGCGGGCTCCAGAGTAGCCGACCGCATGGATCACACGACCCCAGTTGGGGTCACTACCGTGCCAGGAGCATTTCACCAGCATGGACTTGGCCACGGCTTCAGCGGCCTTTTTGGCATCAGCTTGAGTGCGGGCATTGCGCACGCGGATTTCGACGAACTTGGTGACGCGCTCGCCATCGCTGACGATCATTTTGGCCAGCTCGAGCATGACCTTGTGCAGGGCGCGACGGAAGGTCTGCGCTTCTTCGCTGCCTTTCTTGATCTCAGGCGCATCCGCCTGGCCATTGCTCATCACGATGACGGTGTCATTCGTGCTCGTATCACCATCGATGGTGATGCAGTTGAACGATTGATCCACGGCGCAGCGCACGGCGCGCTTCAGTTCATCCTGAGCGATCTTCGCGTCGGTGGTGATGAAGCATAGCATGGTGGCCATGTTCGGGCAGATCATGCCGGCACCTTTGGCGATGCCACCGATGCGGAAGCTGCCTTCACCGCAAGGGACTTCGATGGCGTAGCTCTTTGGCTTCGTATCGCTGGTCATGATGGCGCGGGAGGCGTCTTCTGAGCCGGTTTCGGAAAGGGCGGCTGCCAGTTCACCCACGCGTGGGGTGATGCGCTGAATGGGCATGGTCATGCCGATGATGCCGGTGGAGCAGACCTGCACCTGACGCATGCGGATGCCCAGGGCCTCCGCAGTGGCTTTGCACATGGCTTTGGCATCCTGGATGCCCTGCGGGCCGGTGCAGGCGTTGGCGTTACCACTGTTGGCGATGATGGCGCGGATGTCGCCATCGCGGATGTGCTGCTGGGAGACACGCACGCAGGCGGCACGCACTTTATTCGTGGTGAAAACAGCGTCGGTGACGGTGGGGGTGTCAGAGACGATCAGCATCAAATCCAGACGTTTCACGTCAGGGTTTTTGATGCCGCAGGAGATGGCCCCGGCACGATAACCGTGGGCTGCGGTGACGCCGCCTTCGATGACTTTAAAGGAAACGCGGGGTTCGCGAGATGGATCAAGGTCAGCAATCATACGCTCTGGAGCCCGGCAGCAGGATCAAAGCCGCAGACAAGGTTGAAATTCTGGATCGCCTGGCTTGAGGCGCCTTTGCCGATGTTATCTTCAGCACTCATGAGGATGAGACGGCCTGCACGCTGATCCAACGCCCAACCGATATCGATGAAATTCGTGCCCATGACATGCTTGGTGTCCGGGGATTGATTGCGGCCGAGCAGACGCACGAAGGGCTGGTCGGCATAAGCTTGCTGTAAAGCAGCCTCCACCTGCTCCAGCGTCACGCCAGGGGCCAGGGAGGCAAAGGTGGTGGTGCAGATGCCTGCATACACGGGCACCAGATGGGGCACAAACGACAGCTTCACTTCACGACCTGCGGCGATGGCTAGCTCCTGCCCGATTTCGCTCAGGTGACGATGCTGAGGCACGCTGTAGCTGCGCAGGCTATTTTGCACTTCGCAGAAAAGCAGGGACACGTTGGCATTCCGGCCAGCACCACTAGCACCGCTCATGCTGGACACAGCGAGTGGGTCTGCGCTCAACAGGCCAGCCTTCAGAAGAGGAATGAGAGGCAGTAAAATGCTGGTGGGATAACAGCCAGGGCAGGCGATGAGACGTGCTTTCTGGATTTCATCCGCCCGGATTTCTGGCAGGGCATAGACGGCCTCGCTCAGCAATTCCGGTGCGGGATGCTCATGCGCATAAAATTCCTTGTAAACCTCGGCACTGCGCAGACGGAAGTCCGCACTCAGGTCGATGACTTTGATGCCGAGCTCCAGCAGAGGCTTGGCGTATTCCACGGACACACCATGGGGCAGGGCGAGAAAGGCGATTTCAGCGCCGGCTTCTTTCAGCGCGGCCGCATCAGGATTGCTAAAGGTCAGGCGATCGGCGATGCCTACTTTACGAAACCGTGGAAACTCCGCAGATAAGGTTTTGCCAGCGAGTGTGCGCGAGGTCACGGCCACGAGTTCGGCATGAGGATGGCGCAGTAACAACCGGAGCAGTTCTATTCCGGAATAACCACTTGCTCCAAGGACAGCGACTTTAACTTTCTGAGACATCACGGGAGAGGCGAAGTATGGAGCCTCCCCTCTTTCCCGCAAGATCAGATTTAAAATGATGGAGTTCCGTGGCCGTCAAAATGTCAGGCTCACTAAAACCAGGAGAAGTGCTGGGTAAGCGCGGTTTATACCCGGCGGGCTTCGCGGGCGAGCGCGGCCCCTGCGTTGGCGTTCTGAAAGTGGGCGATGCCTACAGCTAAGGCATCCGCTGCATCGGCGGGTGGTGTCTCACGCAGCCGGAGCATGCTGCGGATCATGAAGGCCACCTGATCTTTCTGCGCGGCCCCACGGCCGACGGCCGCCTGTTTCACCTCCTTCGGGGCATACTCATAAATGGGTATGCCGTGCTCAGCGGCTGCGATGAGGCAGGCCGCGCGAGCGGTGCCGAGCACGATGGCGGTCTTGTAACTCTGCACATAAATGGTGGTCTCGATCGCACACACCGTCGGAGCATACTGGCGAATGGCGTCCTGGAGTTGCTCTCGGATGGCCACCAGGCAGCCAGAGTGGAGCAGCTTGGGAGCATTCGAGATCACCCCGTAGGCGAGTGGCTTGATGTCGCGTCCTGTTTGTTCCAGCACCGCCCAGCCTGTGTTGCGCAGGGCGGGGTCGATGGCGAGCACTCGCTCGGTGATTGGAGCGGTGGAGGGGGAGGGCGGCATGCGGGAGTGGCCGGGATTTTACCAGCGTTTCTTGGGTTTAGAGTGTCCCCAGTTCTCTCCCAGGCGGAAGAGTTTGTCGATGGAGACGGCACCTGAGCCGAAGAGGAGCAGCGTGAAGGCAATGAGCAGATAAAGCCAGGCGATCTCTGTCTCGGCTGAGGTGCCTTTGATGATGACGCCGATCAACACAGGCATCATGATGACGGAAAAGAGGCGGGTAAGGAAGCCTAGGCACCAGCTCACAGCGACGGCCGCAATGGTAATCGCCACGGCAGGGGCTAGGAGCGTGGGCATGGGCAGGCCTGCATCTGAGAAGGCTTTGACCCAATTCCAGGTCTTTTCCTCCCAGAGAAACTCATAGGCTTCATGCGCGGCTACCCAGCCGTGGCGGCTGAGCAGCAGAACTCCGGCGCCGATGCGAAGGATCGAGATGCTCTTGAAGAGATTGCCAATGGGGATTTGATTTGCGGCTGGGTTGCCGCCGATTTGCTCGATCATGAAATTAAAAATCGGGGGAAAGGTGAATGATGTCTCCAGGTTCGGGTTCGGTCTTCTCCGTGGCTGCCTCGAGGCTGGAGTAAAAGCGGCGATTTCCTTCCCGGATGACGTAAACCCCACGGTTGGTGGAGCCCAGCTTACGGCCCCCGGCGACGGTGACGGCCTGCTGAATGGTCATGCCATCCCAGGCTGGGATGAATTCATCCTTGATCACATCCCCGGTGATGGAGACCACCGGCACATCCTCCACCGAAAGAATGTGAACGGTCAGCGGGCGATTCAGGCGAAGGCCCACCCGGAAGGTTGCGGCGATGGCTTCCACGGCTTTGGGTAGCTGCGCACCGCCGATCTGGGTGCGGCCGATTTTATCGCCAAAATCGACCACGCCTTTGGCATCCACCATGACCACGCCATTATAGACGCGTTTGGTGGAGCGTGTGCCTTCATACACATGCACACGCAGGGAGTGGCCATAGCCCAGGGTGCCTCGGGCATTGAAGGGCATTTGCGGGTCTTCATCGTTCACCTTGTCGTGATCAGGCATGCCCGGAAGAATACGGGTCACTTTTTTCAAGGTGGAGAACTTGGGCAGAGACGGCATCGGGATCTTGGGGAGATCCGGCGTGAGGCGCTTGACCGTGGCACATGAAGAAAGGCAAACGGCAGCGGCCAAGAGTGGCAGCGTCAGGTGGGAAAGGGGAAGGGCCATGGATAAATGAGAGGCGAGGTTCCGGTGTGCGGGGATCGAAAGTCGAAGCGATCAACGATCCCCCCCGAACACATGCACGCCGTGTCTGGAAATGACAAGGCCAACGTCAATGACGTTGGCCTCATGTCCGGGGGAGGATGGGGAAAACGAAGGGCGGTAAGGATCAGGCGGCCAGTTTGCGCTTCCCATCCTGCACCAGCAACTGAGCGAGTTCGGGCATGTAGCGGACGATTTCGTGGGCCAGCACTTCCAGCCGGGTGTCGGATTTCCACCCACCGCGTGGACTGCGATCGCGGTCGGTCATTTCCAGGCTCATCAGCGTGGTGAACATCTGCGTTTCGGAGGACTGAAGATCGTGTTGCGTCGTCATGGGTGTGGAATGAGGTTAGGCGGGAAGGGGCAGAGCCACGACATCGCCATCTTGAATCATGAACTTCCTCCGAGTCAGAAGCCCATCTTTGATCTTCGATTCTATCGCCTGGCTGATCAGGAGCCTCGCGGCCTCAGCTGGACTGCTCCCGTATGTGCCATCGAGGGTCAGATCCTCCAGATACATTTTGATCTGGGGAGTGACTGCGATGGTCATCGAGACCGAATCGAAGCTGTTTGAAGGACGAGCCATGGGATAAAAACCCGGATATAATGCCATTAAAACCGATCCAACTTGATTGTTCAAGTTGGAACTGGGTTATTTTTGGGTTTTAACCCCATTAAAATCCGCGTTTTTTATTAAGATAAGTTAAATAAATGGTGTTTTTGGCACTTTGGAGATGGATTTCGGCTCGGCGGGCGTTGTTTTTCGCCCATGAAAAAGACAATCCTTTTTTCCCTCCTGGCCACTTTCTCCCTCTCCGTGCACGCCGAAGATGGCTGGCAGCATTGGTTCAAAGACGGCTTGGGTGATGCCCAGGTGGTGAGTGGTCAGGCGACTTATGAAGTGAAAGACGGCATTCTCACCGGCACCACGGTGGAAGGCAGTGGCAATACGTTCCTGGCGAAAGGCCCCTTCAAAGATTTCGAACTGCAATTTGAAGTGAAGGTGGATGATGAACTGAACTCCGGTGTCCAGGTGCGCAGCCACTTGGCGAAAGAAGGGGATCCTGCTCCCGAAGGAAGTAAGAACGGCAAGCCTCTTCCTGATGGCCGCCTCTTTGGTCCTCAGTGCGAGATCGCCATCAACGGCACGGCTGGTGACTTCTACGATGAGGCTCGCCGCGGCACCTGGTGGAGCATCCTGACTCAGACGGAAGCTGTCCGCACGGACGAAGCCAAGGCCGCCTTTAAAAAAGGAGAGTGGAATCACTACCGCATCGTGGTGCAGGGTGACCACTACCAGAGTTTTGTGAACGGTGTGAAAACGGCTGACTTCACTCAACCCAATGACCCTGAAGGCTACATCGGCTTCCAGGTGCACGGCATCAAGAAAGGCACCGGCCCCTACAAGGTGCAGTGGAAAGAAGTGAAATTTAAGACGCTGTAAACAGCGGAGGAGGGGAGTGATCTCTCCCTGAGATTTCGATTCATCCCGCGGAGACAGGTCTTGCTACCGGTCTCCGCTTTTTTGTGTCATAGTCCTGCCCATGCCAGACCTCTTGCCCCAAGCTCACGCGGCTGCTGAGAAAGCATATGCTCCCTATTCTAAATACCACGTGGGGTGTGCGTTGGAGACGGTGAACGGAGGGATTTACCTGGGATGCAATGTGGAAAACGCCAGCTACGGCCTGACGGTGTGTGCGGAGAGAAATACCATCTTTCAAGCCGTCGCGGCAGAAGGCGCGGGGATGAAGATCGCTCAATTAAGTGTGGTGTGCCTAGGCCATGAGTTTCCCCCCTGTGGTGCCTGCCGACAGGTGATTGCCGAGTTTTCCCTTCCTGACGGGCAGACGCCGGTCACTTATTTACACAATGGCCAACCTGTGACGAAGACGATGGCGGAGTTGTTGCCCGAGGCGTTCGGTTTGTGAGGAGGGCAGGGTTGCGTGACGTGGTTTGGGAGCTAAACTCACCTCCCTTTTTAATCCAACCTCAATCCAACTGACCACCATGTCTGACATCGCTCTCGCTAAAGGAGAAAAGTTTCTGGAAGATAACGCCAAGAAAGAAGGCGTGATCGTGACCGCCAGCGGTCTGCAATATAAAGTGATCACCGAAGGTACGGGGAAAAGCCCGAAAGCCACCGACACCGTGCTGGTTCACTACGAAGGCACTCTGATCGATGGCAAAGTCTTCGACAGCTCCTACAAGCGTGGCGAACCCATCG
Organism: Prosthecobacter debontii; assembly: GCF_900167535.1. Taxonomy (NCBI): domain Bacteria; kingdom Pseudomonadati; phylum Verrucomicrobiota; class Verrucomicrobiia; order Verrucomicrobiales; family Verrucomicrobiaceae; genus Prosthecobacter; species Prosthecobacter debontii. The sequence goes on along the minus strand of NZ_FUYE01000024.1, from coordinate 41,063 downwards.
AGTTTCCTCTGAACCGCGTCATTGCAGGCTGGACCGAAGGTGTGCAGCTCATGAAGGAAGGCAGCAAGCATCGTCTGTATCTCCCCTCCAAGCTGGCCTACGGTCCCCGTGGTGCTGGACGCGACATCGGCCCGAACGAGGCCCTTATCTTTGACGTGGAACTGATCAAAGTCCGCTGAGGAACATTGCACTCGCTTTCAGCACGTATTTGACAAGCCCAAGAGTCTGCGTAGAATCGCGCCCCCTGTTGCTGGGGCTGGGCTGTTTTTGACGATGTGCCAGGCCTGCTGCGAAAGGAAAAAGACGTTTTAGCACCCCTACGAATATGCCCAAGAGGACTTATCAAGCATCCAAGCGCACCCGGAAACGCCAGTTCGGCTTCCGTGCCCGCATGAAGACTGAAAATGGCCGCGACATCCTTCGTCGCCGCCGCGCTCGTGGTCGCAAGCGCCTCATGCCCGTTGGCGTTGAAGTCCACTACAAGCGCCACGTGCAGCAGCACGCCTAATGCAGGCTAGGCCCGCCCCATGCGTCTTCCCTCCCGCCTTCATCTGAAGGAATCCCGTGATTTCGCGAGGATCAAGGAGCGGGGGAGCAGTCAGGCGGGCCGCTTTTTTGTCCTGGCGGTGCTGCAAGACCCCACAGTCTCTGATTTTCAGTTTGGCTTGGTAACAAGCCGGAAGGTCGGGAAGGCTGTCGTCCGAAACCGCGTCCGCAGGCAACTCCGTGAGATCATCCGGGCGCATCGGGCGAAGATCGCTCCGGGATGGAAGTTCGTGACGATTGCCCGTTGGCGTGCCGCTGATGCGGCATTTGCGGACATGGAGCAAGATTGGCTCCGTCTGGCAAAGCGTCAGGGTCTTTTGTTGAAACCTGCGCCGTCCGCTCCATGAAATGGCTCGTCCGCATCCTCATCCGTGGTTATCAGCGCGTCATTTCTCCCGTCATTCATGCCCTCGGTGGTCCTGGTTCAGGCTGCCGATTCACTCCGACATGCTCGGAGTATTTTCTTCAGGCTGTGGAAACTCACGGCTTTTTCAAAGGCAGTGCCATGGGCACTTGGCGCATCCTCCGCTGTAATCCCTGGGGTGGCCAAGGGCATGACCCGGTGCCGCCGCGAGGTTCCATTACAAAAGGAACCTGTTCTTGCCACAGACACGAAGGCGTCCAGAGTTCAGACTCGCCGCCTGCTTCCGCCTCGGCCGCAGCTTCTTCGCGCCTAACGCCTGAAGAGTGATCTCCCGCCTCCCTCTTTCTTCCTTCTCTCTCAGCTCTCATTTCTCGAAACTACATGGATCGCAAAGCCTGGATCATCGTTACCCTCTGCGGCCTAGGAATGGCCGCCAATTACTGGTTCATGACCAAGAACCAGCAGGCCCTGGCCGCTGAGCGTGCTCGCGAAGAGGCCAACAAGCCTGCCGTCACACAGGTGCAGCCTGCGACGCCCGGTGTGCCTACCGCAGGGACAGATGGTGCTGCCATCACGACGCCGACGATGAATGCGGCGACTCCAGATGCTGTCGCTGCGGCGACGGCCGGACTGCCCGAGGAAAAACACAGCATCACGGTGGGCAGTGTGACTTATCACTTCACCACCAAAGGCGCGGGTATTGCGAAGGCAGACCTGGGCGCAGGGGATAAGATCTCTTTGAACGAAGCGGGTCGTAAAACTTTGGAGCCCATTGGTGCTCTCCGCCGCGAGGCCACGGGGCTGGATACCGTGAGCTACAAGGTCATTGAGAAAAGTGACAAAGGCATCACCTTTGAAGGTGTCTCTGCCGATGGCATCACCATCCGTAAAGCCTATCGGGTCACCGAAGGTGAGAAATCCGATGAGCATCTCCTGGCCCTGACCCTGACGCTGACCAATACCGGCACCGCTCAGCATAAATCGGAAGAGTATTATCTCTACACCGGTGCCGCCAGGAGTGTGCGCCCCGATGAGGTGCTGAAGCCCAGTTTCTTCTGGAACGACTCTGGGGATGCCGGGCACAAAGACACCCACTCCTTCGCAGGCGGTTGGTTCTCAGAGGAGAAGACGGAGTATCGTTCCAGCTATGCCCGCCTGCGTTATGCGGGGGTGATGAGCCGCTTCTATTCGACGATCATTAGCCGCACGACCGAAGGGGGTGACAAGCCCGGCAAGGTCTGGTCCACCCGTTTCTTGGTCGATCACGGAGGCGATAAGTTTGCTCATGAAGAGTCGGCCAAGCATGACTACGCCATTGAGGCCGCTATGAGCCTGCCTCCTGTGGATTTGGCTCCAGGTGCCAGCACCACCGAGAACTATGAGATCTACATCGGGCCCAAGGAATACAACCGCCTGAACAAGCTGGGCGGTCAGCGGGATTTTATCATGTTTTACGGCATGTTCAGCCCGATCAGTAAGTTGCTGAACAACATCATGCGCTGGATGCACGACATCAGTGGTAACTGGGGCGTGGCCATCATCCTTCTGACGCTGGTGATCCGCACCGTGCTGTGGCCGCTCCAGTCGAAGGCTCAGTATTCCATGAAGCGCATGGGCCTGTTGGCTCCGAAGATGAAAGAGCTGCAGGAGAAGTATAAGGACGACCCAACCAAGCAGCAGACGGAAGTCATGAAGCTGTATAAGGACTATGGGGTCAATCCGGTGGGTGGCTGTCTGCCCATGTTGATGCAGATCCCCATTTTCTTCGCCTTTTACGGCGTGCTTCAAAACGCGGCTGAACTGCGTGGTCAGAGCTGGCTGTGGGTGAAGGATCTGTCCATTTCGGACACCATCTACACCTTCAATTTCCCCTTCTCTCTGCCGATTATGGGCACGGACTTCGATCTGAACCCGCTGCCCCTGATCATGGGTGTCACCATGATCCTGCAGATGAAGCTGACACCTCAGCCGCCGTCCGTGGAAAAGAGCCAGAAGATCATGATGTCCATCATGCCCTTCTTCTTCCTCTTCATTTCCTATAACTTCGCTGCCGCGCTGTCCCTCTACTGGTCCACCCAGAACTTGTTCGCCATCTTCCAGAGCCGAATCATGAAGCTCTACATGAAGGAGCCGACCCTGGAAAAAGTGGAACCCAAGTCCAAGGACGCTCCTCAAAATCCCTTCTTCAATCCCATGAACCCGCAGCATAAGGACAAGAAGCCTAAGCCGAAGAATCCCAAGCTGGGTGGCTAGGCGTCTGAGTGGCAGACCTTGAAAATCTCCCCCTCTCTGTGGATGCAGGTTTAGTCCTGGCCGTGGAGAGGGGTTTTTCATGTCTGCGCGCCGAGCCAGCCTGGGAATAACCGTGGAAAAATATCCTGGCATAGCTTGACCACCCGGCTCAGCCTCCTATGCTCGCCCGTCCCAACGTGGGACGCGTAGCTTTTCCCCCATCATCTCGCTCCATGAACATCCACGAATACCAGGCCAAGGAACTGTTTGAAAAATTCGGCGTTGCGACGCCTCCTGGAAAAGTCGCCGCTACGGCCGAAGAGGCTGGAAAGATCGCGGAAGAACTGGGTGGGGCAGGCTTGGTGGTGAAGGCTCAGGTCCACGCGGGTGGTCGTGGCAAAGGCACTTTCAAGAACGGTTTCAAAGGTGGCGTACATGTGATCAACACCGCTGCAGAAGCCCAAGACATCGCAGGCAAGATGCTGGGCCAAACCCTGGTCACCCATCAGACTGGTCCAGAAGGGAAGTTGGTCAGCAAAGTCCTCGTCGCTAAAGCCGTGGACATCTCCAAGGAATATTACTTCGCCATCCTGTTTGATCGTGGTAGCAGCGGTCACGCCCTGATCGCCAGCACCGAAGGCGGCATGAACATCGAAGAAGTGGCGGAGAAGACTCCCGAAAAGATCACCAAGGAGTTCGTTCACCCCACCATCGGCCTTCAGGCTTATCAGGCCCGTAAGGTGGCGGCTTCTCTCGGTCTGAAAGGCCCTCTGGCCAACCAAGCTGTGAAGCTCTTCACCGCTCTGTGGAACCTGTATCTGAAGAGCGATTGCTCCCTCGTGGAAGTGAACCCGCTGGCCATCACCACCGACAATCAAGTGGTGGCTCTCGATGCTAAGTTCAACTTCGACGACAACGCGTTGTATCGTCAGAAAGACGTCGTCGCCATGCGCGACACCACGGAGGAAGATCCTCGTGAAGTGGCTGCCAGCGAGTTTGGTCTTAACTACATCGGTCTGGATGGCAACATCGCCTGCCTCGTGAACGGTGCCGGTCTGGCCATGTCCACCATGGACATCATCAAGCTGCACGGGGGTGAGCCTGCCAACTTCCTCGACGTGGGTGGTGGTGCCTCCAAAGAGCAAGTGACCGCTGCCTTCAAGATCATCTTGGGCGACCCGAATGTGAAGGGCATCCTGGTGAACATCTTCGGTGGCATCATGGACTGCAACATCATCGCCACGGGCATCATTGCCGCTGCTCAGGAAGTGTCTCTGACCATTCCCCTGGTGGTTCGTCTGGAAGGCAACAACGTGGAAGCCGGTAAGAAAACCCTCGCTGAGAGCGGCCTCGCCATTACGAGCGCTGACGGCCTCACCGATGCTGCCCAGAAGATCGTGGCAGCAGTCGCTCAAGCGGCATAATAAATGCGCATCGCACGAGTCGAATGATCAAGAAGAGCTCCGAGGAAAACCTCGGAGCTTTTTTGTTCATTAATTTTCGCCAAATAGGCTTTCGAGGTTGTCTATGGCTTCAATGATCCGTTCAGCCACCACGTCGGATGCCAGGAGCATCGCCGAGATCCATGTCTCCGCATGGAGAGCCGCTTATCAGGGGATTTTACCCGAAGGATATTTGAATCGCTTCAGTGTCGAGAAGCGGGAGCAGATCTGGAAGGGCGCTTGTGAGCAGGACGACAGCGACTTGCTTGTCGCTACAACCCGGTCCGAAGTGGTCGGATTCTGTCACCTAACGCCTTCTCGTGATCAGGACAGCGAAGATGCAGGTGAGATCACCTCCATCTATCTGGCTCCTGAACAAAAACGGCGCGGACTGGGGCGTGCCTTGGTGGAGGCGAGCCTCGCTTTGGCGTCGGCACAGGGCTTCGAACGTATCACGCTTTGGGTCCTGGTGGAAAATCTACCCGCCCGCCAATTCTATGAAGCCCTGGGATTCCGTCCCGATGGCATGCTGAAGGAAGAGACGGATGGAGACGTCTGCCTGCGCGAGATGCGTTATCAGATCCGCGTGAATGAGGCCCTACAGAGAACGCTAATCCCGACTTCCGTCCTTGCGAGTGCTTGAGAAAGTCGGGAGCCATTTTACGGTAGAATCATGCTGGACCAGATCCTTAAAGAAGACCGAAACCAGGTGTCAGGAGCCCGGTCACTTTCATCAGTGTGGTTCTGGGGCTGGTTGGTTGCCCTATTGGGGTGGATCGGCTGGACGATTGCCACCCAATTTTCCCGCGAATCCTTCAGCTGGGTTACTTTAGGGACGGTTGTGCTACTCCCCTGTGCGCTCCTGATTCAGCATTTAGCCTCGTCTTTTTCTTGGCCAACTTGGATAAGGGGCGGTCTCCTGATCTGTTCCTTGGCTTGCCTAGCCAGTTCTGTTTATCTGTCGAATCAACGCTAAATCGAACCAGCCCGAAAATCCCGAACCCTCAAAGCGAAAGGCAGGTGCGATCTCTGTCGAATCTCAATCCTCCTTAGGACCATGCTTAAAGTCACTGAATTTGCTTTCACAGGTTATAGCGTCACAGATATGGATCGGGCGCGGGCGTTTTATGAAAACGTGCTCCATTTGAAACCGGCTTCGACCTTTGCCGAGGAGGGAAAGGCTCCTTCTTGGGTGGAATATGAAGTCGGCCCTCATACGCTGGCCATCACGATCGGCGGAGAAATGTGGAAGCCAAGCAAGGACGGGGGCGGTGTGGCCCTGGAGGTGGAAGATTTTGAGCAATCTCTGAAGTGGTTGAAAGAGAAGGGCGTGGAACCCTACTTTGGGCCTTATGAGTCCCCCGTGTGCCATATGGCGCTGATCTCAGATCCTGATGGAAATTCCATCTGCATTCACAAGCGTAAACCGGGGCACGATTGAATGTCAGGCTCCGATGCGCGAACTGCACTTCACTTGCGAGTGCGTCAGTTTCTCGTTAAGTGCCGCTCAGAATGACGTGGTATTTTAATAACGATGGCCTCGCTGATGGACCTCATGATGAGGCCACGTTGCGTGCATGGGTGAAGAAGGGGCGCATCGGACCTCGGACCCTCGTGTGGAGGTCTGACTCAGGAACCGAGGAATGGCAAGAGGTGGAGACTCTTGCGCCTGCGTGGTGGAAAGGGACGAGCGAGCCTAAGGGTAAGGTCACTTCATCCCCGGCTGCGTCTCCAAGGGAAGGTCGGGGGCCCGAAACCCGTGGCCTGACCCCCAAGGCCCCGGGTGCCGGAGTCAATTCCTCAGGAGGAAGCTTTTTTGCCAAGCTGTTTAACTGGGGCAAAAAGAAAGGGTAGAGAACTCCGCGTGAGGTTTCAGTTCAACTACTGCGTCACGATATCCCCGTAGAGCGTGAAGTTCTCGTAGTGGCTGATGTGGACGTTGAAGATCTCGCCCGTGTGACGCTGTGGATTGCCATCGAACACCACAATCTTATTCGTGCGCGTGCGGCCCATCAGACGAGTTTCGTTGGTCTTGCTGGGGCCTTCGCAGAGAACCTCCACATCTTGACCCACGAGTTCTTCATACTTCGTCCAGGCGTGTTTGTTCACCACGGCGAGGAGGTCTTGATTGCGTTGTTCTTTGACCTGCTCACTGAGTTGGAGGCTCTCATCCATCTCGGCAGCCGGGGTGCCACGGCGCTTGGAGTAGCGGAAGACGAAGGCGTTTTCGAACTTCAGTTCTTCAAACATGGCTCGTGTCTCCTGATAGTGCTCCTCGGTTTCGCCAGGGAAGCCCACGATGACGTCGGTCGTGACCGCAATGCCAGGACGGGCCGCACGAATGCGGCTGACAAGATCAATGAACTTAGCGGTCGAGTAGGGGCGATGCATCTTTTTCAGGATGGCATCGCTACCACTCTGCACGGGCAGGTGCACGTGTTCGGCCAGCTTGGGCAGATAAGTGAAGGCTTCGATGAGATCCTTTTTGTAGCCAATCGGGTGCGGACTGGTGAAGCGGATGCGCTGGATGCCGGGGACTTCATGCACGGATTCCAGGAGTTGAACGAAAGGACTCTTGCCATCCACCGCCGGAAACTCGTGACGGCCATACAAGTTCACGATCTGGCCTAACAAGGTGACTTCTTTGACGCCACGATCTGCCAAGCGGCGCACTTCTTCGACGATATCGGCAATGGGGCGGCCTCGCTCACCACCTCGGGTGTAAGGTACGATGCAAAAGGTGCACTTCATGTTGCAGCCCTGCATGATGCTGACAAAAGCGGAGCCCTGCTTTTCTTTCAGGCTGTGGTCGCGGATGGCGTTTTGGCTAGCGGCCTCTTCCTCGATATCCACGATGGAGAAGCGCTCATCATCCATGAGCTGAGTTTCCTTGGCGCGGATGATTTCGTCCACATACTCCACCACACGGTGATACTTCTGCGTGCCGACCACGAGATCCACCTTGGCTTTATCCAGCAACTCCGTGCCGCGGCTCTGCGCCATGCAGCCCATGAAACCTGTGACCAAGGGCACACGGCGACGGCGCACCATGCCCATTTTACCCAGCGCCTTTTGCTCGGCTTGATCCCGCACGGAGCAGGTATTGATCAGTACCACGTCCGCATCCTCGTCGCGGCCAGTCATGGTGTAGCCGCGCTCGACGAACATCTGAGATACCTGCTCGGTATCGCGCTCGTTCATCTGGCAGCCATAGGTCTTGATGTAAACTTTGGGCATGGGGGGGATGAACATAGCTGTTTTCAAAGGGAAAACAACATTGTGAGACGACGGATTTTAATTCCTACTTGACGAGTGTATTTTGAAAAGGTAGGAATAATCGAGATCGAGACAGACTCACCACGCCGTGGTGCGCTGGATCCCTGCGGTCCATTTTGATTATGCCCCCCTCACCCATTCACAGGCTCATCAAGCCCTGGAAAAACTCCGTCACTTTGTTGGTTATCGGATTTGCTTTCGCCAGCCCGGGCTATGGTGCGGAAACGGCAAAAGACAGTTATTACCGTGCTCCCAAAAGCTACAGCACGACTCGTGATCCGGACTTACCCAGATATGCCAGCCATGCTCCAGATTCAGGGTGGGAGGTTTTGAAAAATGCCGACTGGTTAGACATCGGTTTGGATTATCGTTTTCGCTACGAATACCGCGACGATGATCTTCGCCGTGCGAATGCTCAAATCGATCAGCCGTTGTTGCATCGCACTCGCGCCTATCTGGCCGTGCATGATATTCTGGACCCCTTCCGCTTTGCGGTGGAGATGCAGGACTCGCGTCGCTATAACAGTGACTACCCACGGGATAACCGGGATGTGAACGAGTTTCAAATCATCCGCGCCTATGCCGAGCTTTATTTCGATGATTTGTTAGGCGTGGATGCCTTGGGCAACAAACGCCCGGTGAGTCTTCGTTACGGGATTCATAACTTCGAGTTTCTGGACCGTCGCTTGATCGGTAATAATCAGTGGCGCAACACTGCCAATACCTTTCAGGGCTTTCACGGAACGTTAGGACAGGAGGCCAACGATTGGCAGATCGACCTGCTGGCGGTGCAGCCCATGCAGCGCCTCTTGTATGGCTGGGACCGGCCCGTGAAGGAGCAGTGGATGTATGCTGTGATTGGTCACTGGCGGCGTTGGTCAGACATCATCACGCTGGAGCCATACTATCTGGCACTGAATCAGAAACCCTATGACAATGTGCAGGAGCGCCTCGTGCATTCTCCCGGTCTGCGTGGTTATGGCAGCTTTGGGAAAAGCGGTTTCGATTACGATTTCAACATGGTTTACCAGTTTGGGAAAAATGGCTCGCAGGATATGGAAGCCTACGGTGGCACGGTGGAAGTGGGCTACACCTTCAAGCATGATTGGAAGCCTCGTCTCAGTCTCTTCTATGGGTATGCCAGTGGGGATGAAGATCCGACAGACAATGAAGATAACCGCTTCGAACGCTTCTTCGGGTTCGGTCGTCCTTGGTCGGCTAACGACTACATCGTCTATGAAAACATCAGCACCCCGAAGGTCCGCCTGGAACTGACACCGAGCAAAAAAGTGCGTATGGACCTGGGCTACAGCTTCTACTGGCTGGCCAGTGATACGGATCGTTTTTCCGCAGGGAACCTGCGGGATAACTCAGGCAACAGCGGCAGCATGATCGGGCATGAATTTGATGGCCGCATCCGCTGGCAGGTCACGCCCAAAATGGAAGCTATCCTAGGTTACGCGCATTTCACCGCCGGTGACTTTACCAGCAACCGGGGCCGTCCGCAGGATACCGACTTCGCTTATCTAGAAATCAGCGTCAAAGCTTTCTAACCGAAAGTTCATTAACATCAACTCAACCCTCCTATTCTATGAATCGCAGAAATTTCATCACCGCCACTCTCAGCGCTGCTGGCCTAGCCGCTTGCGGTAAGAAACCCGTCGATGCCAATGCCCCTTTGCGCTTTGGCCATTTTCCGAACATCACCCACATCCAGGGGTTGGTGGCTCATGCGCTGAGTCGCCAGGGCAAGGGGTGGTATGAAGAGCGCCTAGGCGTGCCTGTGGAGTGGTATGTTTACAATGCCGGTCCTTCCGCCACAGAGGCCATCTTTGCGGGGTCATTGGATGTGACCTACATCGGTCCTAGTCCGGTGCTGAATGCCTATGCTAAGTCTAAAGGGCAGGAGGTGCGTGTGCTGGCTGGTGCCGCCAATGGCGGCAGTGCGCTGGTCGTCCGTCCGGCTGCGAACATCCACACACCTGCGGATTTCAAAGGCAAACGCATTGCCACACCGCAACTGGGCAATACCCAGGACGTGCAACTCCGTGCTTGGCTGTCTGACAACGGCATCAAGGTCACCGCCACAGGGGGGGAAGCGTCCGTTCTACCGACTCAGAATCCGGATCAGCTCGCTCTTTTCATCAAGGGGGACATCGATGCCGTCTGGACCGTGGAGCCGTGGGTCAGCCGCCTTGAACTGGAAGCGGGGGGTAAAATCTTCGTTGAAGACAAAGGCACCTTCGCGACGATTCTGGCCTCCAGCACGGCCTTTGTGAAAGAGCGCCCTGCACTGGCCAAAAAACTCGTCGCCGCTCACGCCGAGCTGACGGAGTGGATTCAAAAGAATCCGAAGGAGGCTCGTGAGCTCATCAAGTCCGAATTGAAGGAACTGACCACGAAAGCCCCCAGCGAGGAACTCCTGGATCAGTCGCTGCCACGCGTGGTGCTCACGACAGACGTGGGCCGTGAGGGCTTGGATGCGATGGTGGTGGCTGCCCAAAAAGCAGGCTTCCTCAAAGACATCCCCGCACTCGATGCCTTGCTTCCTCAACTTTAATCCCGCCTCATGACAATCGCTGACGAATTAAACCACTCCAGCACTGCGAAGCTGAGCATCCAGAGTGTTTCCAAGCTGTTTCGCGGGGCACGCCAGACGGTGAGTGCCTTGGAAGACATCAACCTTCAAGTCGAGGATGGCGAGTTCGTCTGCTTTCTCGGGGCCAGCGGCTGCGGCAAAAGCACACTGCTGAACTTGATTGCCGGTTTGGAAAAGCCGACCGAAGGCACGCTCCAGACGGACGGGCATTCTATCGATGGGCCTGGCCGCCAGCGCATGGTCATGTTTCAGGAGCATGCGCTTTTCCCTTGGCTGGACGTCATGGGGAATGTGCTTTTCGGTTTGAAATTGAAGCCCGGCCTAACGAATGATGATCGTCGAGAGTTGGCCATGTTTTACCTGAAGCTGGTGGGCTTGGAAAACTTTGCGCAGGCGAACATCCATGAGCTCTCCGGTGGCATGAAACAGCGCGTGGCTTTGGCCCGTGCCCTGGCTCCGAATCCCCAGGTGTTACTGATGGACGAACCCTTTGCTGCACTGGATGCGATGACGCGTGAGCAGCTCTACGCAGATCTCCAAGGGATCCAACAAAAGCGCCGCAAGACCGTCATCTTCGTCACGCACAACGTGCGCGAGGCTGTCTGCTTGGGGGATCGCGTGCTGCTCTTTACCCCTCGGCCGGGACGGATCCGCACCGAGTTCAAGGTGGACCTACCGCGTCCACGAGACATCAACGATGTGGCTGTGGCCCAGCTCGCCCGCACCATCACTGACGAACTGAAAAAACTTACCGCCTCCGCATGATCCGCGCTCTCCGTTCCCTGGCATTCTTTACTGTGGTTGTCCTCATCTGGGAGGCTTGTTCCCGTGCGGGATGGTGGTCTCCTGTGCTGGTCCCGTCGCCTCTGGCCATCGGAGACTATCTGCTCACGGCCATCAAGGACGGTTCCTTGTTCTCCGCGGGTTGGGTCACCATGCAGCGTCTCATCATCGGCTATCTCATTGGTCTTACCGTGGGCATTCCACTGGGGCTGTTGACCGCGCGTTTCCGCTTTGCCGCAGATACACTGGGCGTCTTAGCGCTAGGCCTGCAAACACTGCCAAGCGTGTGCTGGGTGCCGCTGGCTCTGCTGTGGTTTGGGCAAACGGAAAGCGCCATGCTTTTCATTGTCATCATGGGCACCCTTTGGGCCGTCTTACTAGCCACGGATCATGGCATCCGCCAGATCCCGCCGATCTACCGCCGTGCCGCCTCCACCATGGGCTCGGGGGGGCTGCATCTGCTCTGGCATGTGTTGCTGCCAGCCAGCCTTCCTCACCTTGTCTCAGGTATGAAGCAGGGCTGGGCCTTCGCTTGGCGCTCCCTTATGGCGGCAGAGATTTATGTAACCGTGCTCACGGGTTTTGGCCTTGGCCACTTGCTGCACTACGGTCGTGAACTCCAGGCCATGGATCAGGTCGCTGCCATCATGTTGGTAATTCTCATCGTCGGCTTTGCGGCGGATAAGATTCTCTTCAGCCCTTGGGAAGCGTTTCTGCGTAAGCGTTGGGGGTTGGTGTGATCTCGATGAGGCGGCTTCGGCTTGCCTCGCTAGAGAAGCGAGTTATCACAGTTGTGTGACCGTTCATCTTCTAACAGGGCTTGGGGCGACTTCCGCACTTTATACCGGTTATGAATTCCCCTTCCTAACGAATCGGGTGGAGTATTCTCGTCCATCGAGCCTTCGATGGAGCTTTGCAGATTATGCGCAGCATTTGATTGAAACTCAGAATATCCAGTCGGGTGACAGCCTGATTGGAGTATCTCTGGGTGGCATGTTAGCCTGTGAGGTTTCCAAAAGGGTGTCGATTTCTAAAATCACTCTGATTTCCTCCTGCACTCAGCGAGTTCATCTGCGTCCGCTGCTTAGCCACTTGTCTTTTCTAGGACCGCATCTGCCTTGGCTGTGGTTGCAGCGGTGTGCGTGCTCTGTGCCGGGAATGAGTGAGGCCCGTAAGCTGGCTGTGAGCATGTTCCGTGAGTCAGATCCTGTTTTTGTGCGTTGGGCTTGTTCTCACGCAGCGAACTGGGATGGACTGATTGAGCATCCTGATCGGGTGAGCATCCATGGGGATCGTGATTCTGTCTTTCCGATTCGTCGGCAGATCATTCAGCACCTCATACCCGGAGGGGATCATCTGATGGCTATCACGCGTCGATTGGAAATTTTGCCTCTCTTGATTGAGCGGCATGGAGGAAACAACCATTGAAATCTCCCGTTGCAAGAAGGGGGCTGTTTTTGACGATGGTTCGTGCATCATGAAGACCACCCTTCTGCTTTCTTTGGGCCTGCTGTCTATCGTCTCGCCGTTGTCTGCGGGCAACTGGCCGATGTGGCGAGGGAGCGAAGGGGATGGGCAAACCAAGGAAAGTGGGTTTCCTCTCACCTGGAGCACCACGGAGAATGTCCAATGGAATGCGGAACTGCCAGATCGGGGAAATTCCACCCCGGTGGTCTGGGGCGACCAAGTCTTCATCACCCAAGCGGTCGAAAAAACGGGGCAACGTCTGCTCCTATGTCTGGATCGGACAACGGGAAAGCAACTCTGGGAGGCGGGCACGATCTATCGGGAGCCAGAGCTCACCCATGCGACGAACCCTTATTGCTCGGCTTCTCCAGCCACAGATGGTCAAAGGGTGGTGGTGTTTTTCGCCTCTGCAGGCGTCTTCTGCTATGACATGCAGGGCAGGGAAATCTGGAAGCGCACCGATCTGGGCAAACAGCATCACATTTGGGGCAATGGCACCTCGCCCGTCTTGGCCGGGGACCGTGTGTTTTTAAACTTCGGTCCCGGCGCAAAGACCACGCTCTATGCCTTTGATAAAGCGACAGGCAAAACACTTTGGCAACATGATGAGCCGGGAGGAGCCTCTGGGGAGGAAGGAAATAAAAAGTGGTTAGGCTCCTGGGCGGATCCGCTTTTGCGTCGGGTCGGTGAACATCATGAATTGTTGATGAGCTATCCCGGTCGAGTCTGTGCCTTCGATCCCATGACGGGCAAGGAATTGTGGACTTGCGCCGGGTTGAACGCGTTGGTTTACAATTCGCCTCTGTATGCCGATGGACTGGTGGTCAGCTTCGGCGGCTATGGGGGCATGGGCGTGGGGGTGAAGGCAGGCGGCAGTGGCGATGTCACGGAGACTCACCGGGTGTGGCATCTGCCGAAGGTTAGCCAACGCATTGGCTCGGGAGTGCTGCATGAGGGGTATCACTACATCCTGAGTGATGGCGGCATCGCGGAGTGCCGGGACCTGAAGACGGGTCAGATGGTCTGGAGCGAACGATTGAAAGGGCCGGGGCCGACAGGGCAAAACTGGTCCTCACTCGTGCTCACAGGCGATGGCTTGTGCTATGCGGTCAACCAAGGGGGAGATGCCTTTGTTTTCCGGGCCAGTCCGAAGTTTGAGTTGCTGGCTACGAATGCACTCGGAGAAAAAGTCATTGGCTCCATGGCGATGAGCGACGGCCAGATTTTTATCCGTGGTCATAAGCATTTGTGGTGCATTGGTGCGCAGAAGTAGTCTCCCGCTTGCCAGTCTGCGTGCCCGGCGCTACACGCCTGCATGCGTTTGCCCTTAGTTCTGTGTTTTCTCGTTTCGACCGTCTTTGCCGATACTGTAGTTCAGGTGACCCCAGGCGGAAAGATGGGGACTCCACAGGCGGTCCGTGATCGAGTGCGTGAGTTGCGCCAGAGTGGCGAAAAGGGGACGATTCGTGTCGAGTTCGGCGCTGGGGATTATTTCCTGAACGAACCGCTGAAGCTGGAGGCTGTGGATAGCGGTTTGCCGCTCGGTCCCACGGTTTATGCCACAGCCCCGGGTGCTAAAGTGAACTTCACCGGTGGAAAACACATTTCAGGCTGGGAGAAAACCCCGGATGGCTTGTGGAAAGCGCAGGTGAAGGAGGGTTACTTCGAGCAACTCTGGATCAATGGTCGTCGGGCGGTGCGTGCGCGCACTCCCAATGCGGTGGACAATCGCCCGGGAGCTGTGGGTGGTTACTTCAATGCCAAGTCTCAAGCGGCGACGGATATGTTTCCTGATCTCAAGCGGCCCAGCTTTGAGGCCTTCGTGGCTCGGCCTGCCGATTATGCGGTGCTCAAGGCCATTCCTGAGGCGGAGCGAAAAGATGTGCTGCTGACGGTGATGCAAACCTGGACTGTGGGACAATGTCGCATCCAGACGCTCAATGACAGTGCGCGGGCGATTCGGATTGTCGGTGCTGCCCGTTATCCTTTCGTGGAATTTGAACCTGATCAGCGCTGGTATGTGGAGAACTTCAGGGCGGCGCTGGATGCTCCGGGCGAGTGGTTTCTAGCGCGCTCCGGAGAGCTGCTTTATCATCCTCTCCCTGGAGAGGACATGACCCAGGCGGTGGTCGTGGCACCGGTGACTGAAAAGCTTTTGACCTGCGATGGCGTGCAGCATGTCGCGTTTGATGGGATCACGTTTTCACACACTCAGTTTCTCTACGGCCCTTCCGGGCATCATGACGGGCAGGCTGCGGCTAATGTCGGTGCTGCGATCGAACTGGAGCGCTGTCAGAACATCCGTTTCCTGAATTGTGAGGTTAAACACACAGGTGGTTATGCCGTCTGGTTCCGCACGGCTTGTGCAGACAGCGAACTCCGACACAGTTACCTGCACGATCTCGGCGGAGGTGGTGTGCGCATTGGCGATATCAAGATGCCGGATGATCAGACCCTGACCCATCACATCATTGTGGATGACTGCATCATTCATGAGGGGGGGCGCCTTTTTCCCAGTGCTTGCGGGGTCTTCCTGGCCCATGCGGCCGATTGTGAAGTGACGCATTGCGACATCGGGGATCTCTTTTACACCGGCATCAGCGCAGGCTGGGTATGGGGCTATAAGCATAGCCCGACCAAACGGAATCGTTTTGATTACAACCATATTCATCACCTCGGCTGGGGCGTGCTCAGTGACATGGGCGGTTTCTACGGGCTCGGTCGCAGTGAGGGCACCACCATCAATCACAACCATGTGCATGATGTCGGCAGCTATCGTTATGGTGGCTGGGGTCTCTACACGGACGAAGGCAGCACGGGCGTGACCATGATGCATAACGTGGTGCATGACACCAGTGAGTCCACCTTTCACCAGCACTATGGGAAGTGGAATCAGATCAGCCAAAACATCTTTGCGTATGGCAAAAAAGCCCAGATCCAGCGAAGCCGTCCCGAGAAGCACGCTTCCTTCGCTTATGAGAACAACATCGTGATTTACGACCAGCCCGTGCTGCTCAATGGCACCTGGTATAACTGGGAAACCGGCACCTATGAGATGCGCAATAACATCTACTGGAACACAGCGGGTCTGCCGGTGCAGTTCATCGACACCGACTTGGCTGGTTGGCAGGCGAAGACAGGGCATGATGAAGGCAGCGTGGTGGCGGACCCCCTCTTTGAAGATGTAGCCAAGCGAGACTTCCGCCTGAAGAAAGACAGTCCGGCTCTGAAGATGGGCTTCATCTCTGGAGACGTGAAGCAATCCGGCGTGCGGGGTGACGAGAAGAGCCAGTGGCGCAAGCTGGCGACTTCTCTGAGCTTTCCCAAGTTTTGGCAGCAATCGGAACCTTGGCCAAGACCGCCTTATGAAGTGAATGAAGACTTTGAAAACATGGGTCTCAGCTTTCCCATCCTGCCGCTGCAAGAGGTGCGCTGGCAAAACAAAGGCGACAGCATCTATGTGGTGGATGATCAGGCGGCGAGTGGCAAACGGAGCCTCAAGCTGACCGATGCTCCAGGGCTCGACCCGACCTGGGATCCACACTATGTTCTGAAGCCTGGATTTAAAGAGGGGGTGCTGAAGCTCTCCTTCCAAGTGAGGATGGAAAAGGGGGCCAAGTTTTTCATGGAGTGTCGTGGCCCAGGGAATCCTTATCCCAACGGTCCCGGTTTGACCTTTGAAAACGGCAAGATCACGGAACGTCGTGGTAAGCAGAGCGTGTCTTTCCCTGAGAACACCTGGGCTAAGATCGAGATTCGCGCGCATCTGGGGAGCCAGGCGAAGGGGAAGTGGGATCTGAAAATCACCCCGGAAGGACAGCCGACACAGAGCTTTGAGGGGCTCACCTGTGAGGCAACATGGAATGAGCTCGCTTGGCTCGGCTTTGTCAGCACAGCGACGGAGAAGGTGGCTTTCTGGCTCGATGATTTGGTTCTGAAAGCGGAGTAAAAAGAATGAGCTCAGTGGAAGTAAAACCTCAAGAAGTCGGTGAGACATCACGTTTGGTTTCCACTGCTCACTAGCCGCAGATTTCCTCCCATGACTCGCCGTCTTATTCTTTCCTTTCTCGCCTTGGCTTCCGGTCTCTTCGCTCAAGAGGCGAAACCTTCGCAGGCTTATGCCAAAGTACTCTTCTTGGGTAACAGCATCACCAAGCACGGTCCGAAGGCAGACCTCGATTGGCATGGTAACTGGGGCATGGCGGCGACGGCGGAAGCGAAGGATTACGTTCATCTGGTCACCGCAGGGCTGACCGACAAACAGGGCAAGGCCCCCGAGGTGTCAGTGAACAACATTGCCGACTTCGAGCGCAATCACGTAGGGTATGATGTGGGCGGTAAATTGGCAGCCAATCTCGACTTCAAGGCCGATCTCATCATCCTGGCCATCGGCGAAAATGTGCCTGCCTTGAAGAGCGACGAAAGCAAGGCAGCCTTCAAGACAGCCCTCACCGATCTACTGAAGCATCTCAAGGGACCGCAAAATCCCACGATTATCGTGCGCAGTTGCTTCTGGGCGAATGCGGCCAAGGACGAAGTGTTAAAGCAATGTGCCGCAGAAGCGGGGGCTACCTTCGTGGACATCAGTGCCCTCAGCAAAGACGAGTCCAACTACGGGCGTGCTGAGCGTCCTTACAAGCATGCAGGAGTGGCCAATCATCCAGGCGATAAGGGCATGCAAGGGATCGCCGAAGCGATTCTAAAGGCGGTGAAATGAGCCCGCCAGCCTGAATCGATCCAACCTCCTTGGCAGAGGCGTAAAAAGAGAAGGTTTTTGGCCTTCCTTTTGCCTTTGTTGATCTTTTCTCCGCGACTTTTGCGCATGGGATGGCACTCTCCGCGCATTCATCTCCCATGCCTGATTCTCAAGTCTCTGTTTCCAATACTGACGCGCTCGACAAGCTGCCCCGACTGCCCACCCGGGCCTGGGTTTCTATCGCACTGGTTTTGGGGACAACGATGCTCAATGCCTTCAATGACAACCTGCTGAAAATGATGCTGGTGGGCTTGGCGCCAAAGGTGGCGGCTGGCACCTTAGGAAGCAATATCGGGGTGTGGCTCGGCGCGATGATCCTGCTGCCCTTCATCCTGTTTGCGCCGCTTTCTGGGTATTTCGCGGATCGTTATTCGAAGCGTTCTGTCATCCTGGCCATGCTTGTGGCTCAGTCGCTGATTTTGCTGATGGCGGGCTTGTGTTTTCATTTAGCCCTGGGGGATTTGAGCATCATCCTCGCGCTGGGGGCCTTCTTCCTTTTGGCGGTTCAGTCCACCTTTTATAGCCCTGGCAAGATGGGGATTCTGAAGGAGGTGGTGGGATCTCGCCGCTTGGGTTTGGTGGCCGGATGGCTCCAGATGGTGACCATGGTCGGCATCCTGGCTGGCTTAGGTGCGGGCGGGGCTTGGTTCGATTCGCTTTTTGAGACGCATGGCAATGCCTGGCTGGCTGCTGCCGAGCCAATTTGGTGGTTATTTGGAGTCGCTATGGTGGCGTTGATCGCTGGCTTTTACATTCAGAAAACACCCGCGCACCCGGAGGTCAAATATCGTCATTCCCTGTGGTGGGAGCACTTTACGCATCTGAAAGAGAGTCTCTCTCACCCGCCCATGCGGCGCGCCTTTCTGGGTAACTCGACCTATTGGTTCGTGGCCAGCATGGTGGCGGCGATGTTTGTGGATATCGGCTTAGCCTTGCATCCAGATCAACTTCATGGCGGCGCGGCCAGCGCATCGTCAAAAATGACGCTGATGGTGGGCATCGGGACGGTGGTCGGCAGTTTGTTCATTTCCTGGGTGAACCGTCGCAGCTTGCAACTCGGCATGATTCCCATCGGGGCTCTGGCTTTGGCTGCGTCACTATTCTGGACGGGATTGATGCCAGTGGATTCCGCGCAATTTGAGTGGGCTCTGGTGCTGATTGGGTTTGCGGGCGGCTGCTACATGGTGCCGATCCAGACCTTCATTCAGGATACGGCGGATGAAGAAAAACGCGGGCGCGTGCTGGCCTCGATGAATCTGATGGACAGCCTTGCCGGTGTGGTGGCGGTGCTGGTGCTCGCGGTGCTGAAAGCCTGCGGATTGGGTTTTCAAGGTCAGTTTTGGGTGCTCGGCGTGCTCATGGTGGTGGCTACGGTCTATATCGTTCAGCTCCTGCCGCACTATTTGCTGCGCTTCATCGCGCTGGCCATTGTTCGCACGATCTACAAGGTCAAGTCAGTGCACCATGAACGGGTGCCGAAGGACGGCGGCACGATGCTGCTGCCCAATCACGTGAGTTATGTGGACGCCTTCATCATGGGAGCCTCCTGCACCCGGCAGGTGCGCTTCGTGATGTGGGATGCGCTCTACAATGTGCCGGCGATGAAATGGTTCGTGGAGATTTGCGGCACGGTGCCCATTTCCCCCACACGGGCGAAGGATGCCATCCGCACCGTCGCGGCGTCACTCAAAGAAGGGCGTATCATCTGCATGTTCCCTGAGGGGCAGATCACCCGCCACGGCATGCTGAATGACCTGCGCAAGGGCTTTGAGCTCATGGCACGTCAGGGGGATGCACAGGTGGTGCCGGTGTATATGGATGGGCTGTATGGCAGTATCTTCTCCTTCGAAGGAGGCCTGTTCTTCAAGAAATGGCCGAAGAAACTGCGCTACCCGATCACGGTTTATTTCGGACATCCGATCCCCGCCAAGCAGGCCACACCGGAGGCGGTGAAAGCCCAAATGATGGCGCTGAGTGCCGAAGCCCTGATGAACCGCCGGGAATTCCAGGCCGCTGATGATGAAGAGGCCCAACAAATCACGGCCAATGCTCTGCGCCTGATGGAGGCGGAGTGGGCACGCGCTGGCGATACCTTGCTATGCTTAGCACCCGCGGGGAGCGTGATTCACCGCACGCTCCAGGCCTATGCCGAGATGAAGGATCGCTTGCGGGTGGTGATGGATCCTGAAAATCTGGCAGGCACAGCGGAGGCCACCGTCATCGCGATTGGCGGAGCTGACTTGGAGGCACGGCTGGACGCGATTCCTGAGTGGAAACGGCTGGGCAAATACGCCATGCTGTGGGCGGATGTGACGGTTCCTGCGTCCGAAAACACGACCATTTATCGAGGGCTGCTGCATGAGGCCACCGGGGCCTTGCTGGCCACCTGTGTGCCTGATCCTGAAATGCCTGAAAATGAAAAAGGCCTCCAGCTTGGCATTCAGCCTGGCACCTATGGCAGGCTGCTGCCCGGCTATGCGGCGACGATCAAAGCCGACGGCCTGGAGATCCGCATGCTAACCCCGAAAAACGAAGGCCCGATTCTTCTGGCGGGTATCACCCTGGACGAACGTGGTTTTTTAATGCCCCGCCCACCCACGGAGAAGTCCCCGACGGCTTGAGGACTGGCGCATGAGAGCTTGATCTTGGAACGATCGCAGATCGGTCTTCCAAGATCATCCACACTCGGATGCTATCACATCACGCGGCCAATGAAGTTGGTCTGGCTGCCGCTCTCCTCTTCGAGAGGTTGCGTCTCGTCTCCACTGCCGGGCTGAGGATGCAGGATGGAATTGAGCAGGAGTTGGCTGTCCTCCAGGAAGGTTTCGGCGGCATGACGGAGGAAGTCCACCTCCTCGGCGCGGGAGTGGAGGATGACCAGCGTGCACTCCTGATGCTGGCAAACCAGGACGTGGCAGGTATCGTAACCGAACCAATAAGTCTCCACCCAGCGATCCCCATTGCTGGAAAAATGGGCTTGGGCATCGAAGACGCTTTGAAGCAGACGCTCGGCACGGAAGTCCTCGAAGGGGAGGAGATTCAGCAGGACCTGACGACGCCAGCCGAGCAGGATTCCATTGACGGCACCGCCATGTTTCAGGCGTTCCAGTGCAGCACGGAGAGAGGGGGTAATGTTGGCAGCCATGGTCGTCTCGGTTTAGGCCTCAGTAGGGTGGGTGATATCGGTGAGGAGTTCCATCAGCAGGGCTTGGGTGCCGATCAGGGCTCCTGCACCAGGATCTTTCGGCCCTGTTCCCTGGCCGGAGTAGGCGTAGCCCAGGGTCAGATCGCTCTCTTGCAGGATGCCGGACCAGGGATCCCCAAGATTGAGGGCTTCGCCGATTTTGGCACCAAAGTGACGCAGCCCCTGGAAATCGGCGGCAAAGGCATCCACCAGAGTCTGATCAGCGCTGCTTTCGACGACGCCGTCCTGAAGGGTAAAGTGAGTCAGAGGATAGGGTTGGACTTCGCTCATACACTATCTTCGTCTCAAAAAGCGAATCAGATGGCAAGACTAGACCGCAGGAAGGCTGATTTTTGTTTTCCCAGCGTCGATTCACTCCATGGGGTGGGAAGGTGACGGGACTCATAAAACCAGTTCATCGGACCTGAATGGGGCATAGCCCAAGGGGCCGAGGAAGCTAAAATTGCACAATAATATCGGAGTCTGGCACAAGCCTAACCAATAGAACAGTTTAAGGGCTTAGCGATGGCATGGCACATGCATCATGTGGATATCCAACGCCCGCTTTTTGAGGCGAGCGCAATCCCCCCAACTTCTCCCCCACAATCTCTTATGAGCCACGCCATTCCTAGATGGTGCGCTGCCCTGCGCCCTTCACTTGCCCTTGCTTGCCTGGGGTGTGCAGGTGTCTTGAATGCGCAAACCATCTGGACGGGCAGTGAGGATAATTCATGGGCCAATCCCGCCAACTGGACGGCGGGAGTGCCTAGCAGCCTATCCGTATCTCCGGCGAAGGTGCGTTTCAGCAGCAACGATCTCAATGCGGATTCATTGACCCTGGATGGCACTTATTACATCAATCAACTCACCATTGATAAGGCTGACTATGGCACCACGGAAAAGGCTCTGATGAACGCTGGCACTGCGGGGTCCAAGCTGATCTTTGTGGCCGACGGTGCTACCATGCCCACGCTGAATATCGCGATGCTTACGGATGCTGAGCCGACTTCTCCAACAGACAATACGCCTCGAAGCTTTTTGTTCGGCGCCGACATTGAATTGGCCAGTGATTTGACACTGACAAGAACGGGCGGCACGGGCAGCATTACATCCCCTTACGCCAATCGCCTGCGGCGTCTTCTTTTCACCGGAGTGATTAGCGGCTCGGGTAAGCTGACGATCAGCAGCAACTCCACCTCGAATGCGGGGCACATTGCCTTTCAAAGTCACAATACCTTCACCGGGGATATCGAGATGCGCTCAGGCTATCTGCTACAGAAGTATGCCGATAGCTTGGGGCCAGGGGATAAGACCATCACGTTCGGCGCTGCAGGCAGCATCACATGGGATCTCACCTCCACCAGTATCGTGCAGGGTGACCGCATCGGTTACGATCTCGTTCTTCCCACATCCACGAGCTATAACCTGCTGATCAATGCGGGCACTGCTCAGCGGCAGCTTGTCTTTACCGGGGATATGTCAGGTGCTGCGAACCACACCGCCAGTCAGCGCGCCTTGTGGCTCATCGGCCAGAGGAATCAGCAGTTGGTGTTTGACGGAGAAAGCATGACATTCGGGGGGCTTGTCTATGCCCGTTTGGATACTGAGATCGTTGTCTCGAAAGGAAATGAATCGGGCGTGGCTTGGGAAAATGTGAAGAAGGTTAGTCTAAACCAGGAAGTGACTGGCACGACCACCGCCCTGAACAACAACTCGGCCTTTCTCCTGCGCGGTGATCTGACCTTCAAAGGGCCGATCGAAATCGCCGATGGAGAAAGCACCGCC
The DNA here is from genome assembly GCF_900167535.1 of Prosthecobacter debontii. NCBI lineage: Bacteria > Pseudomonadati > Verrucomicrobiota > Verrucomicrobiia > Verrucomicrobiales > Verrucomicrobiaceae > Prosthecobacter > Prosthecobacter debontii. The sequence continues at coordinate 18,629 of NZ_FUYE01000024.1, read as the reverse complement.
GCCACGCCGGCTCGTGACATTGTCAGCATTGGCCAGATCAACCATAACGGGACGAGCTATGACGCGGTTTTTGAGAGCAACATTACGACCCTGGAAAATGATTACCGGGCCCTGAATCTGGTCTCAGAAACGGGCGGCAGTGCCACCTTTACCGGGGATATCCTCGTGGCAGGCGATCAAGGGTGGCTGGTCAATCAGATCATCAATAGCGCGACCTCGGGTGGGAGCCTGAATTTCTATGAAGCGACTCCGACAGGCACCGTCATCATCGGCGCAGGTGGACGGGTGGCTCAAGCGGCCACGGGCACCGTCAGCGCGGGGGTGGCGGAGATCCAACGTGGCACTTTGTTGGTGAATACAGATGAGTTTTTCTCCAGCACAGACGTGAAAAGCGGCGCACGTTTGGGCGGCTCGGGGCTGATCACGGGATCGGTCACGGTGCGCAATGGTGGCCTGCTGGAGCCTGGAACGGGCAGCACGGCCCCTAGCTTTAGCAGCCAGATCGGCACGCTGAGCGTCACGGGCAATGTGACCTTGGAATCTGGGGCATCCCTTATTCTTCAGGTCGCTGGCCCCACGTTTAATTTGGGGACCACCCCTGTGGAGGACATGCTGACTGTCTTTGCCAGCCAACTGGAGACGGTCGGGGATCACGACCATCTCGATCTCAGCGGCACGCTCACGGTATCTGCTCCCGGCACAATCCAATACAGCCCTGTGGGTGACTACATCATCTCCTACGGGGATGCATTCCATCTGCTCGACTTCGCCAGTCTCTCCATCGGCTCACTCACCACGGATCAGATTTTTAGCCTGCCCGATGTCTCTTTGCTGAATCCGGCTTGGTCTTGGAACTACGATTACTTTGCCGACTATGGGCTGGTGGTCGTCGTGCCAGAACCTTCTCGGTGCCTGCTGCTGGCACTCGGGCTGGTGGGTGGGATGCGTGTGCGCCGCCGCGGGTAGCCGAGGCCGTTTCCGAAGGGGAAAGGGAGCGCAGGTTCCCCTTGAGCCCGGGGCAGTCTCCGCTATATCATGAGCATGGTCGCTGTCGCCACCCCCACCCTGGTTTCTGAAATTCTCCGCCTCAAAAAGGAGCGGAATGCCGTCATCCTTGCTCATAACTACCAGAGCAAAGACATCCAAGAGATTGCTGATTTCGTGGGAGACTCCTTGGGCCTCGCCTACCATGCCAAAGACACCGATGCCGATGTGATCGCCTTTTGCGGGGTGCATTTCATGGCGGAGACGGCGAAGATCGTCAACCCGACCAAGACTGTCATCTTACCGGATGCGAATGCCGGCTGCTCCTTGGAGCAAAGCTGCCCCGGTCCGCAGTTGGAGGCCTTCTTGAAAGCGAATGCCGACAAGAACTACTACGTCATCGCTTACATCAACTGCAGCGCCCACGTGAAGGCCCTGAGTGACTGCATCTGCACCAGTGGTAACGCGGTAAAGATCGTCAATGCCGCGCCGAAGGATCGGCCCATTCTCTTCGTGCCTGACCAGAACCTCGGTAGCTGGGTGATGGAGCAGACCGGCCGTAAAATGGACCTCTGGAAAGGGGCCTGCTACGTGCATGTCGAGTTCACTCGCGACAGCGTGCAGGGCATTAAGGATCAATATCCGGATGCCAAAGTGGTGGCTCACCCTGAGTGCACCTATGCCGTGCGTGTGTTGGCCGATGAGGTCTGCTCCACGGAAAAGATGGTGAACTACTGCCGGGACAGTGATGCTGGCACCTTCATCATCGTGACGGAGAGTGGCATGCTGCATCGCCTGGAGCGGGAAGTGCCTAACAAGCGTTTTATCCCGGGGCCCACCGGCCACTGTGCCTGTGCCGACTGCCGCTACATGAAGCTGAACACGCTGCAGAAGCTGCACGACGCCCTGCGCGACCTCAGTCCCCAGGTGAACATGCCGGAAGACATCCGCGCTCGTGCTGAGAAGCCGATCCTGCGCATGCTGGAGCTGAGTAAGTGAGGCTGAATATCTGAAGTGAATCGGATATGGATTAATAGATCTCTATCCGATTAAAGTGCGATGCTTGGTCGACATCGTGACGTAGGTGTGCCTATGCGGTGCCTATGCGGTGCCTATGAAGCTAACCCCAGTCTCCCGCCCTCAGCTGATCAAACGACTACGTGCGTTGGGTTGGAAAGGGCCAGTTGCTGGTGGTCGGCATCAGCACATGGTGAAGGGAGATATTCAACTAACTATCCCCAATCCACATGGAGGTGGAGATATCGGCGTCAACCTACTCAAGATGATTCTCGATCAGGCGGAAATCTCGCGTGAGGAATGGCTTAGACTTTAACGGCACTTTTTTCCTGAGCTGAAGCAAGCGTAGGTAATCCAAGTCCACGTTTAAGGGCAAGATTTACCCAGTCAGCAAGGGCGGATTCCAACTCCGTCAGAGCTTCTTTTTTGCTCTTCCCAACGGCGAGTAAACCTTTGAACCCGGGGATTTTTGCAGCATGCCCCTCGGGCCCAAGATCAACGACCTGAGCGAGCTTGAGCGCCATCTTCTGGTATTTGAACAGGTTATCCACGAGGCGAATTATACATTCAGTTCGAGGATTCGCAATCACCAGTGATGTGAACCTCCTGTCGCCACGACCACTTTCTGGAGCAGCCTCGTATGATGTTTGGATGGATTCGCCCCCTCGTCGCAAGTTCAGCATCATTCTCAATCGGGAATCTGGAACCCTACGCCGGTTAGGCGTGGAGTCGGTGGAAGCTGATCTCCGGCAAGTGTTGGAGGGGATGGGCTGTGAGGTCGAGTTCCACACGGTGACGGGAAAGCAGCTCAAGGCGACCCTGGAGAAAGCTCGTGATGGCACGGCAGATGCCGTTGTCGTCGGGGGAGGGGATGGCACCGTGGCGGCAGCAGCGAATGCTTTCGCCAGGCACGCCAAGCCTCTGGGCCTGCTCCCCCTGGGCACGTTCAATCTCGCCGCACGGGACGTCGGCATGCCTCTGGATCTGAAAGAAGCCGCCGCAGCGCTCGTGACCGCTCCTGTCACGGAGACGGATTTACTGGATGTCGCTGGGGAGCTCTATCTTTGCATGGTGGTGATGGGGTTTTATCCGGCCCTGGCCATGGCAAAGGAGGAGTATCATGGCAGTTGGATCGTTAAATCCATCCGCACTTTTTGGACGGCGCTCAGCAGTGTGGCCACTTTTCCCCCTCTGTATCTCTGTCTCCAAGAAGGAGAGCAAGTGCTGCGGTATCGTACCCGCATCGCCCTGATGGCGAACAATGACTATGAAGACTTGTTCGGCATCATTCCCAAACGTCGAAGTTTGAATGCCGGGTATTTCACCGTCTATGTGTCCACGCATAGCTCCCAGGTAGGCCTGATGCGCTCATTTTTTGCGTGGGTGCAGGGGCGATGGAAACAAGACAAGGAACTCCAATCGATCCATGCGACCGATCTCGAAGTGCGGGTGACGCGGAAACGTCGTGTGCCGGTGATGATGGACGGGGAGATCAAAAAGATCGCCGTGCCTTTTCGGATCAAGCTGGTGCCGAAAGCGCTGCGCGTCATTGCACCACGGTTGCTGACTGAAACATCCGCAGAGGAGTAAAACGATGCGGCTCGTGCATATCTCAGACCTTCATTTTGGGGCGGTGGATCCCGTGTTGCCGGAGCAACTCCGTGCTGCGATCTTGAAAGTGGAAGCGGATGTCCTCGTCGTGAGTGGAGATCTCACGCAGCATGGGTTGAGCCGCGAGTTTCAAGAAGCGAAGCGTTTCTTGGACAGCCTGCCGCTGCCTCAACTCGTCGTGCCAGGAAATCACGATGTGCCGCGCTGGTGGGTCGTATGGGAGCGCTTTCGTCGGCCTTGGAGCCGTTTTCGCCGCCTCGTGCAGGCCGACCTCGAGCCGGTCTGGACTCAGCCAGGATTGTTCATCGTTGGGACCAATTCCGCACGGGTGGCAGGCTGGCACCCAGATTGGTCTCGAGGTCGCCTCTCGCATCATCAGATGGCGCGTCTGGTGAAGCTGGGAATGACGGCAGAGACATCGGCTTTACGTGTTCTTGTGGTCCACCATCCCCCCGCTGCTCCACCCCAGGGGAGGCGTCGTCACCTCATCGGGCGACAGCGGGAGTTTTCCCAGGCGGTGAATCTAGCGGGAGTGGACTTGGTGCTGGCCGGTCATTTCCATGTCAGTTACGTCCAGGCGCTGCCATTGAGCGGTGGCAGCCAAGCCCGAGACTGCGTGCTGTCCTCCGTTTCCACAGCGACCTCACACCGACGCAAGGGGGAACCCAATGGCTTCCATGTCATCGAAGGGGATGCGCAGACGCTGACCGTGCAGGCCTGGGGCTGGGACGGTGCCGACTTCGTTCCGGGACGTCAGTGGCGCTTCCACTCCGACGTGGAGCGCCGACATTGGCAGGAAAGCCAGTGAGCCGGGTAGGGGAGGCATGGTGATCTCACCCTTCTTTCACAAATAGGAGTCTGAGGCTGTTCAGGCAGACGACCACGGTGCTCCCCTCATGCGTGAGCACCCCGAGGGTGAGGGGGACGATGCCAAACAGGGAGGCGATGGCCATGATGATCACGGCTCCGAGTGAGATGGCGAGATTTTGCCGGATGATCTGGCGTGCTCGATGACTGATGTGCCGGGCCGAGAGGAGTTTCTCGATCTTATCCTGCATCAGCACGATGTCGGCTTGTTCCAGGGCGGCATCGCTCCCACGGGCTCCCATAGCGAGGCTGACATAGGAGGCGGCGAGGCTGGGGGCATCGTTCACTCCGTCGCCGACCATGGCCACCTTCATGCCTTGCTGGGTCATTTCACGGATGGCTTTGACCTTGTCCTCTGGGTGCAGGCCTGCGCGAACGTCCGCCACGCCGAGTTCCTCGGCCACCTGCACCGCTGCGGCTCGGCGATCTCCCGTTAGCATGACGGTGCGCACACCTTCTTCCGCCAGCTTCTTCAGCACAGCCTTGCTACCCTGGCGGATCTCATCCTTCAGCAGGATCCTGCCCATGGCGTTCGCATTCAGCACCCACACTTCGGAGAAGCCGAGCGGTGCGTCGGGCACGTCTTTGAGCCAGCGGGAAAAGTCGCCCTGGTTCATCAGTTCCCGCCGTCCCACATAGGTGATACCACCCTCGGTTAGGCCGCGTAAACCCTGACCAGGGATGGACTGAAACTCCAGCAGCTTGCCAGGTTCGATGCCTTGCTCGCGTGCATGGCGGGTGATGGCGTGGGCGATGGGGTGGTTCGAGTTGGCATCGAGCGTGACACAGAGGCGCAGCACGTCGGATTCTTTCCCAGGTGGGAAGCTTTCCACCTGAGCGACCCGCAGGTTGCCTTCAGTGAGCGTGCCGGTTTTATCCATGGCGATGGCATCCACCTCGGCCAGTTTTTCAATGGCCGCGCCGCCTCGGAAGAGAATGCCGCGCCGAGCCCCCCAGGCGATGGCGGCGAGGATGGCGGAGGGAATGGACAAGACGAGGGCGCAGGGACTCATCACGACCAGCAGGGTCATGGAGCGATAGAATGCGGAGTTGGAGGCCTCGGTGTTTTCAAAGGGAGCGATCCCCAGGACCAACCACCAGATGAAGAACATCACCGCCACCGTGCCTAGCGTGAGCAGGGTGTAGTTGGTGCCAAACCGATCCGTAAAGCGTTGGCTCGGAGCTCTCAGATGCTGCGCGGTCTGAATGAGGCCGATGATCTTGGCCAGGGCACTCTGAGTGGCGGGGCGATCCACCCGCGCCTGAACGAGGCCCCACAGATTCAGCGTGCCGCCGAAGACCTGGGTGCCCACTTTTTTATCGATCGGCAGGGACTCTCCGGTCAGCGTGGATTCATCTGCTGCGGTTTCCCCCTGGGTCACCGTGCCATCCACAGGGAACAGCTCCGCAGGCCGCACCTGCACCGTGTCTCCCACGTGCAGCATGGAGACGGCTCGTTCTTCCGTGCGGCCATCGGGAAAGACCACACGCGCCAGCTTGGGCGCGGCCTTGGTCAGCGCATTGATCTCCCGGTGCGTGCGGTGCAGCACGTAGTGCTCCAGAGCGCCGGAGGTGGAGAACAGGAAGAGCAGCAGGGCTCCCTCCTCCCAGGCATCCACCGCCACCGCCCCTGCGGCCACGGCGAGCATGAGGAAATGCACATCCAGCCGCTTTTCCCGCAGGTTTTCCCACGCATCTTTGGCCGCATCCCAGCCGCCGCTGATCAGTGCAATGCTAAAGAGGCCTTTCGCCACAACGCCTGGAACGCCGAGCTTCTCCGCCACATAACCCGCCACCAGGGCGACGAAGCAGATGGCTGCCTGCACCGCCATCGCCTTCCATTCTTCGGCACTTTGGCGCTCGATTTCCTCCGGCTCCGGCCATTCAAAGTCGCGCCATTTCCAGAATTTCGGGGCGGTGATGCAGCTCGGTTTTCGCAGGGTCAGGCCGTCCCCTTCGCGTGTCAGGGTGAGGCCGCTGACGGAGGCGGACTTTGCGGCCAGGAGCATCTCCTCATCCAGAGCCTTCAGCAGTTCATTGAGCTGAGCTTGCAGCAGTGCAGAATCCACCTGACCGAGCGTCGCGAGCTGCACACTGCGCTCTTCGGGGTTCAGCCGGATGGCCTCGACCCCTTGTTGCTCCAACAGGAAGTCTGCCAGTGCCTCCGTCCAACCAGCCCCAGCCTCAGTCTCAGATGTCGGGAAAACCATATGGCTCAAGCATACGTGTGACCGAGAGGGTTGCATGCCACATCTTGGGAATTCATCCTCTGAAATCACTTCGGCCTTGCCGAGGTGAAAGATTGCGTCTCTCTGCTGCCTTTTGGCCGAAATTTTGCGCCTACCTTCGACGTAGGTAGTTAGACCCCCCATGAAAAGTTCTTCCCAGTTCTCCCGCCGTCAGTTCCTGCGTGGTGCAGGCATCATGCTCGGCCTGCCGTGGTTTGAGTCCGTCTCCTCCTTTGGCGCACCGGTCGTCAAAGGCACTCCACAGGCCCCACGACGCCTGGGGATCTGCTTTTTCGGGAACGGGGTAAACCCGCACCACTGGGGGGCCTCCAATGGCCCTGGCGGGATCGAATTTCTCCAGACTCTGAAGCCCCTGGAGCCGGTGAAAAACAAGGTGATGGTCTTCAAAGGCCTCTGGAACCCCTCCACCGTAGCGGGCCCGGGCGGTCACTATCCGAAGATGAACATCCTCTCCGGTCTGAAGGTGAAGCAAACCACCACGGATGTGGAAGTGGGCCTCACCATGGACCAGATCATCGCCGCCAAGGTGGGGCAAAACACCCCCGTGGCCAGCCTGGCCATCGGCACCGAGGGACCGAAATACAGCACCGACAGCGGCTACACCTCCCTTTACTCCGCCTATCTCTCCTGGAGCAGCCCCACCACGCCAGCTCCCAAGGAAATCTATCCACAGCAGGCCTTCGATCAGCTCTTTGACGACGGTAGCAAGCGTGCCCGTGACAAGAGCGTGCTGGACCTGGTGATGCAAGACGCTAGCAGCCTGCGTGGCAAGCTGAGCCGTCGCGATGGTCAGAAGCTGGACGAATATCTCACCTCCGTGCGTGAACTCGAACAGCGCATCGCCCGGGCTGAGAAACTCAGCACGGCGGAAGCCTCCACCCGTGGCTGGCAACCTAGCGTGAAGACGCCTTGGCTCGCTCGCCCCGCCTCAGGCATCCCGGCTCAGCAGGAGGAGCATGTGAAACTCATGCTGGACATCATGGTGCTGGCTTTCCAGATGGATCGGACCCGTGTGGTGACCAACATGCTGACCAATGATCTTTCTGGCATGAACTTCGGCTTCCTGGGCATCAAGGGCGGTCAGCACGAGCTCTCCCACCATGCCAACGACGCCGAGCGCCTAGCCGCCTATCAAAAAGGCAACGAATACATGGTCAAGGTGTGGTCCGAAGCCCTCCAGAAAATGGAAGCCACCAACGAAGGTGAACGCTCCCTGCTGGATAACAGCATGATCGTCCTCACCTCCAGTCTCTTTGACGGCAATGCCCACGACTCCACCCAGCTTCCGCTGGTGCTGGCCGGTGGCGGTGGTGGCACCCTGCGTGGGGGCCGTTACTTCGATTACAGCAAGGACGAGAACCGCAAGCTCTGCCGTCTGCACCTGGCTCTCATGGACCGTATGGGCGTGAAGACCAGTCACTTCGGTGATGCCGACAATCCGCTCTCCGATCTGGCTTAATTCCTTATCCTTTAGCCTAACCAACAGCCTGCCAAGCGTGCGTTTGGCAGGCTGTTTTGTTTGACGGGGGCATCGCTATCGCTGGCAAGTGATGAGGTCATCTCAAGTAATGTAATAAGGTCCGTCATATACTGAGGGTGTCACTTATTGAATCCATTGCTTGAGGAATGGCGACTTGTTGCCAGCTTGGCACTCCCTCTTTCCCATGAACCGCATTGATCGTCTCACAGGCATGATTCTGCTGCTGCAGAGTCATCGGGTCATCACGGCGGAGCAGATTGCCGCGCATTTTGAGATGAGCATGCGCACGGTGTATCGAGATCTGGCGGCTTTGGGTGAGGCCGGAGTTCCCATCGTGGCCGAGGCAGGGGTGGGTTACAGCCTCATGCGGGGTTATCACATGCCGCCGGTGATGTTTACTGAGCAGGAAGCTGCCGCATTGTTCATGAGTGGTGAGGTCACCGAGCAGATTGCCGATGACACGCTGCGTGGCGCATTACGCTCCGCCTTACTCAAGGTCCGGGCGGTGCTGCCCAAGGAACGTCAGGATCAACTCAATCGCCTGAAGCATGCTGTGGGTGTGTGGCTCAACCCACGCAGCAAGGAGGACAATCATCGCTCCCTCATGCCTCTCCAGCAGGCGGTGGCGCATCGGCGCTGTGTTTCCATGGCCTACAATGCAGGTAGTAAAGGCGTGATCACCAGCCGCATCATCGAGCCTCTGGGCATGATGTTTTACGCCCGTGAATGGCACCTCATCGCCTTCTGCCGATTGCGTCAGGAGTTTCGAGATTTTCGTCTGGATCGCATGGTGCGCTGGGAAGTGCTCACCGAGCGCTTCATGGGCCATGAGAACTTCTCAGTGAAAGCCTTCCTCGAAAGCTCACTCAATGAGCATGCGGTGCTACCCACAACGGTCTGTTTTGCACCTGAGAGCCTTGATCGTGTGCGGCGCGAGATGTCTTGTCCCGACGTCAAGGAAGAGGTGCTGCCGGATGGCCGCGTGCGTATGGAGATGCTGGCTTATTCGCAGGAATGGCTGGTAGGATGGCTGATGAGCTTTGGCAGACATGTCGAGGTGCTGCATCCGCCGGAGCTACGGCAGCAGATGCGGGACATGGCCCTGCACATCGCCAGCCGTCACGAGGCCTGATGCACATTTTTTCAGCAGGCCGAAATCACTCCTGACATAGGGTTGTCAGCAGGGTTGGCTAGGATTCCCACGTCCTGTTCAAGACACAGGCACGACCCCAAACTGAATCCACACCCACCATGAAAACGAACGCTATCAACTGGTTTGAAATTTACGTCACCGATCTGGCTCGCGCCCGCAGCTTTTATGAAACCATCCTCCAGGACAAGCTCCAGGATGCTGGCATGGATTGCTGTGAAATGGCCATCTTCCCCTATGATAACATGAAGGGCATCGGCGGTGCTCTCACCAAGATGGAAGGCTGCCAGCCCGGCCAGACGGGCACGTTGGTTTATCTGAATGTCGAAGGAGATCTGGATGGCGTGCTTTCCCGCGTCACTGCCGCAGGGGGCAAGATCATCCGCGAGCGCTTCGCCATCCCTCCTCACGGTTTCATTGGCATCATTGAGGACACCGAAGGCAATGCCGTGGGCCTACACAGCATGGTGTAACCTAAACGGCAGCGAACTGGGCAAGTGATGCGGTTTCAGGACCGCATCACTTATCTGTGTGTCATTAGACCCGCTGCCCCATGGCTGCGAGTTTGGCGACTCCTTCGGACCAATCCACCTCATGAGGAAGGCGTTTGGAGGTGGCGGCAAGGGCGGCCACGACACCCGCTGCTTCGCCCATGCCGACGGCATTGCCGGTGACACGATAGCTGGCATGAGCGATGAAGTCGCCACTGATGCAGCGCCCAGCCATCATGAGACCATCCACATCTTTGGCGATCATGGCCCGCAGGGGGATGTCGTAGGCTTTGACCTTGATGTCGGTGGCATGGATGGCCGCGGTGCGATTGTGATCGGCACTGGTGGCATGGATATCCACACCGAAGGTGGCTCGGGTGACGCCATCATCGTAGCGGGCTCCTTGGATGAGGTCGTCTTTGTTCATGGTGTAACGACCCGTGATGCGGCGGCCATCGCGCACGCCGATCTGCTCCGCAGTCGCCACGATCTGAATTCCATCCCAGGGGCCACCCAGTCCACGCAGTCCGGCGACCATCTTTTGCATTTCTGAGCGCGCACGCACAGTGGCTGCGGTGATCTCCGCCGCGTCCCAAGGTTTGATGCCATACTCATGGTTAAACATGGCAAAGACCAGATTGCCATGCACATGCCAGAGCGTGGCTCCAGCGTAGGAAGGGAAGTGCCCAGCTTGAACCAGCGCGTCCTTGATGCGCTTCTTCTTTTCGCTGTCTTTATTCTCGCCCGGCAGAGGAACCCCGAAGCGAACGAATTCGCGCAGCTTCTCCACATCCTTCACCATGAGGAGGGCATTGAGCGACATTGGCTGGCAGGGGCATTCCTTAGCCTCACCGATTTCAAAGGAGCATCCGGCCTGAGCGCCGAGATCTCCATCACCGGTGGTATCAATGAAAACGGGGGCACTCCAGGCTTGGCGACCACTTTTGGATTCCGTGACGATGGTGGTCAGCTTCTGGCCTTCTTTGAAAGCAGCGGCGACTCGGGTGTGAAGCTGAAACTTCACTCCGGCTTCGACACACAGATCCTCCAGCAAGACCTTCAGCGCTTCCGGGTCATAACAAAAGCGTGACGTGCTCGTGGAGTTGGCCCGTGCGCCGCGCTCATCCAGCTTATCCCGCAGCTCTTTGGCAAAGCCAGGTTTGTTGAAGTCCAGGAAGTAACCCAGCAAGCCCGCTGTCCACACCCCGCCTAAGCAGCCACGCCACTCGAACAGCCGCACCCGAGCTCCGGCGCGTGCGGCCGTAATCGCCGCTGTGACTCCCGCAGGGCCTGCGCCACAGACGATGACATCCGCATCTTCCACCAGGGGCAGATCCTGAGCAGCCTCGTGAAACACACCTGGCTTGGCGGCTGTGGGGGCCGCGGCGTCATCGGCGGCTAAGGTCAGCCCCGCTGGCATGACTGCACCCGAGAGGGCGGCGCGAAGGAAGGCGCGACGTTTCAGTTCGGTCGAAGAGACATCGGTATTCATAAAAGGATTTAGTTTAGAGGAATGAAAGTAAAAAGGGTTAGGCGCTAGGCTCGCAGGTTAAGCTTCTTGAGTTGGCTCAATCCTTCTTCCCAGGGCACTTCTTGAGGGAGTCGCTTCGTCTGGGCGGCAATGGCAGCCACCACGCCCGCACCTTCGCCCATGCCCACGGCATTGCCCGTGACACGATAGCTGGCATGAGAGATAAAGTCGCCGCTGATGCAACGCCCCGCCATCATGAGGCCATCCACATCTTTAGCGATCATCGCGCGCAGAGGGATGTCATAGGGCAAGGTCTTCACGCCTGCATTGTGATAGCCATGCTTTTCGTTCATCACCTTGCTGGTGGCGTGGATGTCCACGTTGAAGGTGGAGCGAGTGACCGCATCGGGTTGCTTGCGACCTTCGATCAAATCCTCCTTGGTCAGCATGTAACGTCCGCGAATGCGACGACCATCGCGAATGCCGATCTGCTCAGCGGTGGCGACGAGTTGCAGGCCATCCCAGGCACCTCCTAGCGAGCGCAGACCACGCACGACCCGATGGATCTCGGCTCTGGCACGCAGCGTGGCTTCCGTGACGGCGTCCGTATCATAGGCGAGGATGCCATACTCATGGTTAATCATGAGATTGAAGAGGCGCTCCCGCACATGAAACAGGGAGGGCACGCCGTAGCTGGCTTTCAAACCGACACGGGCCAGTTCCAGACGCAGGTTTTCCACGGGCTCCTTACGCCAACCGGGTTGGCTATGGTAGTGAGAGGCAAAAGGGCGCAGAGCATCCGCCTCGGGAGCGATGACCATGGCCATCATCGTCATGGGTTGGCAGGGGCACTCCTTGCTCTCGCCTACTTCCCAGGAGCAGCCCGCCAGGGCGCCCACATCGCCATCCCCTGTGGAGTCAATGAACACCCGAGCCCGCCAGGCTTGCCGTCCGCTTTTCGATTCGGTCACGATGGTGTGCAGGCGTTTTTGATCATCGCTATGCGCTGCGACGACACGGGCGAAAAACTGAATCTTCACACCCGCCTCCAGGCACATTTCCTCCAGCAGCAGCTTCATCTCCTCGGGATCATAAAAGTAATTTCCCGCGCCATTTTGAATGAGGGAGGAGCGCTCTTTCAGCCGCGTCATCAGCTCTTGGTTAAAGCCGGGCTTGTTCGCATCCAGCACATAACTCAGCAGCCCCGCCGTCCACACGCCACCGAGGCAGCCATGGACTTCAAACAAGCGCACGCGGGCTCCTGCACGGGCGGCGACAATCGCGGCGGTGACTCCGGCTGGACCGGCACCGCAGACGATGACGTCCACGTCATCCATGACAGGCACACTGCGGGCGGCCTCCACATACTCACCCGTTGCCGTTTGCGGGCCGGGTTTCCCAGTCTCGGCGGCCGCACCCAGGATCGGGCTGAGAGCCGCGCCAGAAAAGGCCGTGCGGAGAAAATGACGGCGTTTCACATCAGGGGGAGAAGTCAGATCATGAGCCATGGTGAAGAACAGAGGAAAACGCCGTTGAAAGGCCATCTGTTGCGCTTCTTGGTATCGAGTCGCATTTTGTGCTTCACCTCGGTGAGGTGTCGAGCGTCATTTCACCTCCTTTCCTGTGCCTGCTTACTTCGACCATAACGCCACCACTCCTCTGCATCCAGCCGCGCGTCAGGCCTGGCTTCAGGCGAGCGAGCATCATTGGCACAATGCCTCCAGCCTTTACCGCGAAGCGGGGCTGACAAGTCAGGCCCTGGAGGCCGCACGGGAGCAACTGGCGGACCTCATCGGTGTGGAGCCGGAGCGAGTGCTCTTCACCTCGGGGGCCAGTGAGGCGAATAACACCCTGTTTTCAGGACTTGCGCGTTGTTTACCTCCGGATGCCTGCGTGGCCATCTCCGCCATCGAGCACCCGAGTGTGCGGGAAGCCGCGCGTGCTTGGCTGGGACGTGGGCGGGTGATCGAGATCCCGGTGGATGCCCATGGGGTGGTTCAGCCCGAGGCACTCGCCGCGATTGTTCAACGCGAGGCTCCCGCTTTAGTCTCTGTCATCACCGCCAGCAATGAGAGTGGGGTTCTCCAGCCCTGGCAGGCTCTGCGAGGGGTGTGTCGTGAAGCCGGGGTGAGCTTCCATACCGATGCCACCCAGTGGCTGGGCAAACTGGCGGCTGAAGAACTGGGCACCTGCGCTTACCTCACGGGCAGCGCTCATAAATTTGGCGGCCCGAAAGGTGTCGGGTTCCTCGTCATGGCGCATGAGGAGGAAAGCTTCCCGCTTCTACATGGCGGGCCGCAGGAAAACAATCGCCGGGCAGGCACCGAGAACTATCCCGCCATCGCGGCGATGGTCGCTGCCCTGGAAGCGGTGTCGGAACAACAACCCGGCGCCAGTGTGCAACAGGCCGGTTTTCGCGATGCTTTTCTGCTCCAGATGAAAGCCGCCTTTCCAGGCCTACGCGTCATCTCTGAAGAGGCTCCACGACTCTGGAACACCGCACTCATGGTGATGCCTCGGCATGACAATCTGAAGTGGCTCACACGCCTCACCCGGCGTGGTTTTGCCATCTCCACAGGCTCGGCCTGCAGTTCAGGTAAGGAAGGCTCCTCGGTCATTGTCCAGGCGCTCGGCGCGTCCTGGGAAGAGCTGAAACGGGTCGTGCGCATCAGCAGCGGCTGGGACACCTCCGCCGAGGACTGGCAGGCGCTCACAGAAGCCTTCATCGAAGTCGGCCATGAGCTGGATGCCGGTGGCCGACCGCAGTGAGGTGAAGCCTGTTTACTTCTTCTCAATCGCCTCACGCACCATCACGGGATCATCCGTGGTGATGCCATCCACGCCCAGTTCGGCGAGACGGCGCGCATCACCGGCGCGGTTTACGGTCCAGACATGCAGCTCAAGACCGGCATCTTTGATCTCCTTCACCATCGCCTCGCTCCACTTCCACTTCAGGCCCAGATCTAGACCGTCGAGGCCATCCGCCTTGGTGTCAGCAATGAGTTGGGTGAGGTCCACGGGTTGCTTGTTTTCCTTCTCGGAGGAGAGGCGATACACTTTGATCCAGGGCATGGCCTTCTTGCACTCCTGGGCCACCTGACGATCGAAGGCAATGATGCAAAGTTGAGGAGCGCGTAGCTTCCACAGCGCGAGTTGCTTGGCCAAAACGGGCACCACTTCAGGGCCACATTTCACCTCCAGCAGGAATCGCTTTTTGCCGATGGGCATGGTGGCTAGGGCCTCCTTCAGCGTTGGGATTTTTTCACCGGCATAGGCTTTGGATTTGAAGCTGCCTGCATCCAGCGTTTGCAGGTCGGCCATGGTGCTGTCTTTGACGATCTTAGAGACCTTGGTGGTGCGCTTCGTATCGGCATCATGCAGCACAGCGATCTCGCCATCGGCGGTCAGATAGAGGTCCAGCTCGCAGGCATCTGCGCCTTGTTCCCAGGCCAGATTGAAGGACGCCACCGTGTTTTCTGGCGCACGAGAGGAAAAACCCCGATGGGCCACGATTTCCACGGCTTGAGCACTGAGAGACATGGCAAGAACGGCAAGTGAGAAAAAAGACAACTTCATGAATTCGACACTACGCTTCGGAGCGATGATTGCTTTCTGGACGTAAGTTTCTGCAGGAAACTTATCTGTCACGCTCCCCATGACCCTCCCTGATCTCATCCCCACCTTGCAGCTTTCCATTGGCCCCGTCATTCTCATCTCAGGCATTGGCCTGCTGCTGCTGAGCATGACCAATCGTTTCGGTCGGATCATTGATCGCTCACGTCACCTTGCTCGTGAGCTGAGAGCGGGTGAGCCGCGTGATCTTCGCCTCACTCAGGAGTTGCAGATCTTAGCCCGCCGAGCGCGCATCATGCGGGCCGCCATTGCCCTCTCAGGCATCAGTGTGCTGCTGGCTGCGGTGCTTATCATTGATCTCTTCATCGGCTCGCTCCTGCTGTTGCCCGTGGCGACTTCCATCGCCATCGTTTTCAGTCTTTGTCTTGCCAGCCTCATCGCCTCCTTGGTTCTTTTCATCCGCGATATCAATCTCTCCCTCAAGGCCCTGTGGTTAGAGATCCCCGAGCATGTGCATGAGATGAAATAAAATCTATTTTAATCATCGGCAAATGACTGCTGTAAGATATATCTTCTTTAAAGATGAATCTGATTTATCTCGATGAGAGTGGCAATACTGGGAAAAATCTTGCAGATCCCCAACAGCCCGTCTTTGTGCTCGGAGCTTTAATAGTGCCTGAAGGTAAATGGCAACTGGTTGAAACAGACCTCGAAGCGGCTTTGGACAAATATATACCTTCACCAAGGCCTGAGAAATTCGAGATTCATGCAGGCGATGTACGCCAAGGCTCAGGATACTTTAAAGAGGTGTCTGTCACATCTAGGATTGCCCTGCGAGACAATTGGCTGCGAATCGCAAATACCCATGGGTTAAAGTTTATCTATCGAGCGATTACCAAAAAACGTTACCAGCGTTGGCTGGAAGAGGCCTTTGGGAAGGGGGTCACGATCAATCCTCATTTGGTAGCTTTTCCCCTGCTGTCTCAGGTCATTAACAAATGGCTCAAAGAACAAGGAGAGTCAGAGTTAGGAATTTTGATCTCTGATGAGAACCGAGAAGTCGTTGGCGACATTGAACGGTTTCAAAGACTTTTGAGAGCTGAATCCAGTGAACTGAAACTAGATCGGATCATCGAAAAAGGCTTTTTCATCGACTCGCAGCAAAGTTGCCTTCTGCAACTTGCCGACCTTTGCACTTATCAAGCTAGGAAAAAAGAGGAACGTATTGTCGGTCTTCCTCCAAAATCGATCGACGATACAGGCATAGAATTGCTAGAGCCGCTGATTTACAAAGGCCAAGAAGCTTGGCATGACGTCATTCAATGGCTAAGCAAGCTTCCCAGATAAAAAAGGAGCGGCGAGGAACCCAAAGGGTCCGGGTCGCCTGTGGGGCGTCCACGCTCGTCGCAGATTTAGTATAAATGAGGGGAAAAGAATGACAACTATTTTTCAGTTCGCCTTTCTCAGCAAGTCTGTGCAAAAGACCGCGATGGCGCTCCAGATAAATCCAAAGGCGATCAGGGAGAGTGGGCTCAAGGGCTCGCCATAGGCCAGCACGCCCAGCAGAAACTGTCCGGTAGGAGCTAGGAACTGAAGTAAGCCTAACAAACTGAAGGGTAAATGACGGGCGGCATGGGCGAAGCCGAGTAAAGGAACCGTGGTGACAACGCCCAGCCCCATGACCAGAGACACATCACGGGCACCGCCATCACCGAAGACATCCCGCCCCTGGAACTGAGTCCAGACGAGAAACAGCAGGGCCAGGGGTAAGGCCAAGATGGACTCGGTGGCGAGCCCCGCCAGCGGTCCCTGCACCGAGCGCCGCCGCACCAGACCGTAAAAGCCAAACGTGAAGGCTAGCACCAGCGCGATCCAGGGAGGACGCCCAGCCGCCACCATTTGCACGCCGACGCCACAGCCCGCCAGGGCGATGCTCACCTTCTGCCAACGGCTGAGTTTTTCCCCCAGCAACACACAGCCGATCAACACATTTAGGAGCGGATTCAGGAAGTAGCCCAAGCTGCACTCCACCAGATGCCCATGCAGTGCGGACCAGACAAAGGTGCCCCAGTTGACGCCCAGCAGCCCTGCCGCCAAGGCATGCGTTCGGATCACCCGACCTTGCCTCAACTCACGCCACCAGCTCTGCCATTCGCCCCGCATCAGAAGGAGGGGGAGAGTCATGGCTAGGGTCCACACCACGCGTTGAGCCACCGCGATGTCTGCCCCCACGTGACCGATCCATTTCCAATACACCGGCACGATGCCCCAGGTGCCAAAGGCCAGGATGGCGCTCAAGACAGCGGAAGAGGAAGGGCGGGACATGAAGAGGTTGGAGGCTCCTTTAAAGCATGGGTCCATCATCAGCACAACCGCAGCCCAAGAGTGCCCAAGATACGCTGGGCAAAGCCCCAAGAGATGGCGTTTTCTCCTCGCATGATCAATCTCACCCGCCTCTACTGCGATGTTGCCCAGCCGATGGATCACCTGCGTTACGGTCGGGGTCATGGTGCCCCCACCAGCGCTGCTGAGCGTCGCCCGATTGTGGTCTGGAACATCACCCGCCGCTGCAATCTGAAGTGTGTGCACTGCTATCAGGACTCCGATTCCAAGCACTATCCAGGTGAGCTGAATTGGGAACAGTGCCAAGGCGTGGTCGATGATCTCGCCCAGTTCAAGGTGCCTGCTCTTCTCCTCTCTGGTGGGGAACCGATGATCCATCCGCGCTTCTTCGAACTGGCGGAATACGCCACGAGTCAAGGCCTGCGTCTCACGCTCTCCACCAACGGCACGCTCATCACCCCCGAGAAAGCTCAGCGCATCAAGGACATCGGCTTCTCCTATGTGGGCATCTCTCTGGATGGCATGGGTGAGACGCATGATCACTTCCGGGGTCGCACAGGCGCTTTTGAGAAAGCCGTGAACGCCTTCCGCCTCTGCAAAGCTGTGGGACAGAAAGTGGGACTCCGCCTCACGCTGTCCCGGCATAACATCGATGATCTGGATAACATCCTCGACTTTATCGAGCGGGAAGACATCGAGCGCGTGTGCTTCTATCACCTCGTGTATAGCGGTCGTGGCGCAGATCTCATCGAGGTGCCCCATGAAGACACCCGACGAGCGATCGATAAGATTCTCGACCGCACGGCTCTCTGGGCGGCGAGTGGCAAACCGCGTGAGGTTCTCACGGTGGATCAGCCCGTGGATGGTCCCTACCTCTACATGCGCCTGCTCAAAGAAGATCCTGACCGCGCGGCCCGTGCACTGGAACTGCTTTACTGGAACGGCGGCGGCGCCAATAGCTCCGGCACAGGCATCAGCAACATCGATACCCAAGGCTTCGTGCACCCGGATCAATTCTGGCACAGCCTAACCTTGGGCAATGTCAAAGATCGTCCTTTCAGCGAGATCTGGACGAACCGTCATCACCCCGCCTTGAATGCCCTGCGAAATCGCAAAGAGCATCTCACGGGCAAATGCGCCAACTGCCGTTGGCTGAACGTCTGTGGTGGCGGCTTCCGCGTGCGCGCCCTGCAAATGACCGGTGACTTTTGGGCCCCTGATCCCTCCTGTTATCTGCGTGAGGAGGAGACTCTGGCTCAGGCGGCGTGACGGAAGGGGGCGGGCTTCTTCAGTCGCGGAGCGTCCCGGAGTGCGGTGGCAGAGAGGCAAGGGCAGCCTTGCCTCGACGACACCGCTCTCGCTGACACGAGAGATGGCCGAACGAAGTTCAGAC
>NZ_FUYE01000023.1 GCF_900167535.1 Prosthecobacter debontii | reverse complement strand
CGCGCTCAAAACCGCCTGGCCAAGACCGACCGCATCGATGCCTCCATCCTTGCTGCTTATGGCTCCGCCCTCAAGCCTGCGACCACTCCACCCGCAGATCCCGCCACTGCCCGTCTGGCCCTGCTGGTGGCCCAGCGCGACAGCCTCGTTGAGGAGCGCGCCCGCTATAAAACCCGCCTGCGTCAACATGCCGACCTTTGGTTGGCGGCCCAGATCAGACGCCTCATGACCAACTTGAACCTGGAAATCGTCAAACTCGAAACCTTGATGCGCGAAGTCGCCGCTGAAAACGCCGCACTTCAGGCCAGGTCACAACGGCTGGATGAAGCGGCTGGCATCGACTGGCGCAGCGCCCTGTGCCTGTGCGCCCACATGCCCGAACTCGGCTCCCTCAAACGCGAGCAGGCCGCGGCACTTGCAGGCCTAGCACCGTTCAACCGCGACAGCGGCCAGTGGCGGGGCCAGCGCCGTATCAGCGGCGGCCGTGCCCCCGTGCGGCGTACCCTTTACCTAGCCAGCCTGAATGCCGTGCGCAAAAACCCGGTTTTCAAAGCCTTCTACCAACGGCTGCGCACGGCTGGCAAACCGGCCAAAGTAGCCCTCATCGCCGTCGCCAGGAAACTCCTCATTCTGCTCAACGCAGCCCTCAAAAACCCTCAAATTTCCCTTGCTTGAAAACACAGTTGCTGGGATGATACCCAGCAGCGGGACTTCTCCCAGCATTGGTTTAAGCTTCGGTTAGGCGACTCGGAGGGGCCAGTGCGGGCACGGGAGTTTGTGCAGGCGGTGCATGGACATGCCAGCACGGGGACCATCGGGCGAGTGCCGAATCTGCTCCTGCTCATGGCCCTGCTCTACCGGCACCGCGCCAGCCTGCCGCATGGGCGAGCCAAGGTGTATGCCGCCATCTCGGAGGCTTATCTGGAGGGCATTGATCTGGCTCGGCGCACTCAGGGCATCGACGCACCCGTGCCCTACACACGGGCGGAAAAGGAACAGCTGCTGGCCATCATCGCCATGCAGATGCAGATGCGGCGGCTAGGCCAAGACGATGAGGACGCCAAAGGCGAGGTCATCGTGTCTCAAGGGGATCTGGAGGCTTGGCTCTGCCCTGAGTTCGGGCATGGCGAGGATGCCCTCAACCGCGAGGCCATGACCACCTTCATCGGTCACATTGCCGACCGCTCCGGCCTACTCCTTCCCCGTGGCATGCAGGAGGGGCAGGAGCAGTATGCCTTCGCCCACCTGTCCTTTCAGGAGTATTACACCGCCTGCTGGCTGGAGCGGGAGTTCCGCCGCCTGCTCAATCTCAAGGCTGGGACTGAGGATGACCTTGATCTGCTCGACTCGATCCCAGAGCCCGTCCCCATTGCGCCCCTGGTCTTAGAAGAAGCCGACTTCGCCAAACATGCCGCCGAGACCCTCTGGCGGGAGCCCCTTCTCTTCCTGGCCGAGCGGCTCGCGGACAGCGTTTCCGATACCCAGACGCTGCGCAAGTGGCTCTTCCCCATCAAGCCCGGAGTGACTCTGGCGGAAACCGCCCAGCACCTGCTGGCCACCCTTTCCATTGATCCCCAGGTGAACTTCCCCCTGCCTCTGCGTCAGCAGCTCTGGAACCACCTCTGGCGGCTGCATCTGGACCGGGGAGATGACTGGTGGATGTCAGGAGCCGCACCTGCCTTGCTGGAGCCCTCCGAGTTCCAGGCTGCTGTCCTCCAAAGCCTCCGCGCCACCGTGGAGGCCGCACCTGGGGACAGGCTGTCCCTCCATGACTGCACGGGCCTCAGCGACCTGACTCCCTTGGCGGGACTCTCCGGCTTGAAGCTGCTTGACCTCACCGGCTGCACGGGCCTCAGCGACCTGGCTCCCTTGGAGGGACTCTCCGGCTTGCAGTGGCTTTACCTCAGTAACTGCACGGGCCTCAGCGACCTGGCCCCCTTGGCGAGACTCTTCGGCTTGCAGGACCTTGACCTCAGTAACTGCACGGGCCTCAGCGACCTGGAACCATTAGCGGGACTCTCCAACTTGCGGGCGCTTAACCTCCTTAACTGCACGGGCTTCCGCGACCTGGCTCCCTTGGCAGCACTCTCCGGCTTGCAGTCGCTTGGCCTCCTTGGCTGCACGGGTCTCAGCGACTTGGCTCCCTTGGAGGGACTCTCTGGCATGTGGGTGCTTTACCTCATTGGGTGCACGGGCCTCAGCGACCTGGCTCCCTTGGCGGGACTCTCCAGCTTGCGGATACTTGACCTCAGTGGCTGCTCGGGGGTAACGGAGGAGCAGGTGGAGGAACTGAGGAAAGCCCTGCCTGAGTGCGACATCATTCAATAGAGCCACAAGAATAACGCCAGACCGGAGCTGGGGGACCAAGCTCCCTACCTGGGCGAAAGGCTTCGGGGTAGGGCGCTCAGTCTCTGAGCGCCGATGGGGGCGCGGCGGCACAGCGAAGTGGCCCGCACACTCCGTGTGCGGAAGGCGGCTCTGCAGTCCTGGCGGGGAGGTCATCGCTGGAGCCACTGAAGTGGGTAGCGAGGGCAAGGATGGGCGGGCGGGGGTTCGGTGAGGAGCTGGGGAGACTTCACGATCGAGGGGTGATCATCTCCCCACATGGACTTCGGCACGGTCACCCGCACACGGAGTGTGCGGACCCCTCCGCTAGCGCCCGCTTCGTCGTGGCAGCCTGCGCAGGCGCGGAGCGTCCCGGAGTGCGGTGGCAGAGAGACACGGAGCACCCGTGTCTCGACGACACCGCTTGGGGTGCGGACAGAGCCGATGCGGGATAGCAGATGAAAGAGGGAGGGCTATTGGGGCTTAGAGGTTGGAGGAGTATAGAGCTCATTCACGCCCCAAGAGCGGTGTCGCGCCTGAGGGCTTGCCACCGCACTCCGGGACGCTCCGCGCTTCATGGAGTCGTCCCTCTTCGCCACCGCTAGTCATGGACGAGACGCAGATCGTCCCTACCAGAGATGGGACGCTGCGAGGCACAAGCGGTCACGCCAAAATATCCTTCACCACATGGCCGTGAACGTCCGTGAGGCGGAAGTCGCGACCGGCGTAGTGGTAGGTGAGCTTCTCGTGGTCGAGCCCGAGGAGGTGAAGGAGGGTGGCGTGGAAGTCGTGGATGTGGACTTTATTCTCCTGGGCAAAGTAGCCGTAGTCGTCGGTGGCTCCGTAGGCGATGCCGCCTTTGACACCGCCGCCGGCCATCCACATGGTGAAGCCTTCGGGGTTGTGATCGCGACCGTCGCCGCCTTGGTCGGTGGGTGTGCGGCCAAACTCGCCGCCCCAGATGACGAGGGTGTCTTCCAGGAGGCCACGGGCCTTGAGGTCGTAGAGCAATCCGGCGATAGGTTTATCCACCTCGGCGGCGTTCTTGGTGGGGCCTTTGATGAGGTCGCCATGCTGATCCCACTGCACGTTGGCACTGCCTGAGAAACTGTTGATGGCCACTTCCGCCGCTGGGCCGAAGCAGGACTTTGGGACCTAACCATGCAGCAGATGAATGGCATGGCGGCAAAAACTTGGCATGATCGACTCCTCCCACGTCAAAGTTCACTGCGATGGTGCAAACCCCGCCCGAGGCCCGGAAATGCAGGCGATGAGCCACACCAACGGGGGCTCAACACGAAGCTGCCTGCTGCCGTGGACAGGCGTCGCTAGCCGCAATCATTCATCCTGCCGACGGGAACGGAGGCCCATGTCGTGCACGCACCAGCCTTGGTAGAAGACTTTGAGGTCAGGAGGGCTCTCATGAACAAGGCCTATGACAGCGATGCCTTGCGCGAGCTCATGCTAGCCAGCAAAGGCATGAAGGCCTGCATAACCGCGGCGGCCCCAGCGACTTACGACAAGGAACTCTACAAGAAAAGGCAAGGCGTGGAGAACTTCCTTGAGAAGATCCAACGGATGCGCCGCATCTCCACGCCCTACGACAAAACCGATGTCTCCTTCATGGCTTTGTATTCCTCGGCATCTGCTCGTTATTCCTAACAAACCAATTTTAAAACACGCCGTAGAAGTGAACGCTTTGTCACAAACAATGACGAACAAAAAAGCGCTAACGACGTCAAGTAATAGAACCCATACGAGCATCGTCTTTCATCCAGCTATCCCAAGCTTAAAATCTCAACTCACCATGAGACTCTTTCTATCCTTTGCTCTGACTTGGACACTCTTCACCTCGATCACATCAGGGGAAGACATTCGCAACGATATCGCTGTAGTGACGACCCCTGCCGAGGACTATCTGGCGACGTATGGATCAGAGTTTGATGTCGAAGGTGGTGGCTATTCGACCTGCCAAATGGATTTAAACGAGGACGGATTATTGGATCAACTCTTCGCCAATGCGGCCACCTCAGGAACCGGCGGGCGAGTGGCCACCGTTTACCTCGCGCGCAAGGATGGAAAATTCACGAGAATCGGAAGCCTTGGCCACGGAATGATGGTTACAGAGACTATCAAAACAGGTGGTAAATTGCTACATTGCTCATGGAGTTTCGGCGGCGGCTCGAAATCCATCACCACTTATTTGATCTCTCACGACGGTCTTAAGGAAATCATGACCATCGGCAGTGATGCTAATGATGTCTCATTTCAGAAGCTATTTGACGAAGTCTTTAAGACTTCACTCAAACCTGATTACCGCTTCGTCGCCGCCAGACCAAAATCCAAAGCATCGTCGTCCTCTGATAATCCCTAGGCGCCTTGGAGTCTGAGACAGGTTGGAAGTGGGCTAGTAGGCGACCAAACGCTCTACCCTCTAGGCGCTCACGCCAAGATATCCTTCACCACATGGCCGTGCACGTCCGTGAGGCGGAAGTCGCGGCCGGCGTAGCGGTAGGTGAGCTTCTCGTGATCAAGGCCGAGGAGGTGGAGGAGTGTGGCGTGGAAGTCGTGGATGTGGACTTTATTCTCCTGGGCAAAGTAGCCGTAGTCGTCGGTGGCTCCGTAGGCGATGCCGCCCTTCACGCCGCCGCCGGCCATCCACATGGTGAAGCCTTCTGGGTTGTGATCGCGACCGTCGCCGCCTTGGGCGGTGGGGGTGCGGCCAAACTCGCCGCCCCAGATGACGAGGGTGTCTTCCAGGAGGCCTCGGGCCTTGAGGTCGTAGAGCAATCCGGCGATGGGTTTATCCACCTCGGCGGCGTTCTTGGTGTGGCCTTTGATGAGGTCGCCATGCTGATCCCACTGCACGTTGGCATCGCTGTGGGTGACCTGGATGAAACGGACGCCGCGCTCGGCAAAACGGCGGGCCATGAGGCATTGGCGACCGAAGTTGCGCGTGGTGGGGTCATCCATGCCGTAGAGCTTCTGCGTGGCCTCGGTTTCTCCCTGGATGTCTTGCAGCTCGGGCATGGCGGTCTGCATGCGGAAGGCAAGCTCGAAGGAATCGATGCGAGCCTCTAGATTCGCGTCCTCCCCGGTCATGTGGAGATGGTTCCGGCTCATCTTGCTTGCCATGTCTAACTGCAAGCGCTGCAAGGCGGAGGTGCTGAGTGGGCTGCGGATGTGACGCACGACGGCCTGATCCGCAGGCACACTGGCATTGCCCAATGGGGTGCCCTGAGCCCAAGCGGGGAGAAAGGCGGAGCCCCAGTTATTCACGCCACCGTGGGCGAGCGTGGGGCAGATGGTGACGAAGCCAGGTAGGTCGGAGTTTTCCGTGCCCAGGCCGTAGCTGATCCAGGCCCCCATGCTGGGGCGCACGAAGGTATCGCTACCGGTATGCAGCTTTAGCAAAGCGCCGCCGTGCGCAGGGTTGGTGCCGTGCAGACTGCGCATGATGCAGAGATCATCCACACAGCGGGCCACATGGGGGAAGAGATCGCTCACTGGAAGACCGCTCTCGCCATACTGCCGGAACTGCCAGGGGGATTTCAGCAGGGTGCTGGTCTTCGCAAAGGTGACGCGTGGCAGCGCAAAGGGCAGCGGTTTGCCATGATCCCGGTCTAACAAAGGTTTCGGATCGAAGGTATCCACATGCGAGGGACCGCCCTTCATGAAGAGGAAGATCACCCGCTTGGCCCGCGCTGGGAAGTGAGGTTTCTTCGCCGCTAGGGGATTCGGTGTCTCAGCGGCACTCATCAGCCCACGCAGTGCGAGGGAGCCAAAACCGACCGCTGAACGCTGAAGTAGCGTGCGGCGACTGAAGCGATTGTCAAAGGCGGGGGCCATATGTAAGCAATCTACGGTCCTGCCCGTGCCTGTTTATCGCCACGCTTCCATTTGAGCATGGGAGGATAACTTGCCATCATCAAAGTATGTCATCTCTCACCCATCTCGACGAATCCGGCCAAGCCAGCATGGTGGACGTGTCCAGCAAGGTCCCCTGCCTGCGGGAAGCCAGCGCCGCCGGGCACATCCGCATGCAGCCGGAGACGCTGCGTCTGATCCAGGACAATGGCTTGAAGAAAGGCGATGTCCTGGCCGTGGCGCGCATCGCCGGTATCCAAGCCGCGAAGCAGACACAGCATCTCATCCCGCTCTGCCATCAGATCCCGCTCAGCAAGGTGGCGGTGGATTTCCAGATCGAGGCCACAGGTATCGCCATCACCACACTGGTGAAAACCACGGCTGCCACAGGGGTGGAGATGGAGGCGCTGACGGCCGTGAGTGTGGCGGCGCTGACGCTCTACGACATGTGCAAAGCCGTGGACAAGACGATGGAGATCAGCGACATCCGCCTGCTTTCGAAAACCAAGACTCCCCTGCCCTAACTCGCCTCCATGTCGTCCACCAGCCCCATCCTCGTCGGCATCATCACCGTGTCAGATCGCGCCAGCCAAGGCATCTATGAAGACCTCGGTGGCCCGGCCCTGCGCAACGCAGCGGAGGGATATGGTTGGCAAGTGGTGGGCGAGGTGATCGTGCCGGATGACCTGGAGCGTATCCAGGCCGCCATCCGCTCGCTCATTAGCCAAGGCTGCGGACTCGTGCTCACCACCGGAGGCACCGGCGTGGATGTTCGCGATGTCACGCCCGAGGCCATTCGCGGCATCCTACGGGTGGAGATCCCCGGCTTTGGGGAGCTGATGCGCATGCGCTCCGTAGAGATCACGCCCAATGCCATCCTGAGTCGCAGCCTCGCCGCGATAGTGGACACCGCCCTGGTCATCGCCCTGCCCGGCAAACCGCAAGGCGCTGTGGAGTGCCTCAGCTTCGTGCTCGGCGCCATCCCCCACGCCGTGAAGCTGGCCCAGCGCGTGCCGACAAGTTGTTAGGGGCGGTGTGGAACCTCGCGGAGCGTCCCGGAGTGCGGTGGGAAGCGATAGCGCCACACCGCCCTTGTGGACTCTTTATCAGTCGTCACATGGCTAAACGCCAAAGCATAACGAAGCACGGAATTTCATTCCTATGCACTTCGGGCCCTCACAGGAACGTGCATCCCAGAAAGCTTTGACTCTGATAAAGCGGTGTCGCCGAGGCAAGGTTGCCCTTGCCTCTCTGCCACCGCACTCCGAGACGCTTCGCGGATTCGATGTTATTGGTTAGCCCGTCTAACCCGTGGTGCGCAGGCCTGAGGCCAGGGCATTGATGGAGACGAGCAGGTCTGGCAGCATGGCCTCGGCACCTTCGTTTTCTCCTGCTGCTAAGCAGGCACGCCACTCACGCAGCAGGCTCACCTGCTGATGATGCAGCACACGCAGAGGTTCTTCACGAATCTCCAGCGTGTAAGCCAGACGCGGACGACGCTCGGCGAAGGTGCCCTGGAAGAGATCCTCCAGCACCTCGCGGGTGCGGGCGAATTCCGTCAGGATGGTGCCCAGGAAGCTATCGCGCACAGCAATGTCGGGGACGAGGCTAGCATAGAGACTCATGAGTTCGCCATTGGCGCTGACGAGTGAGCTCTCGATGTTGGTCAGCACGTAGCGGAGGAAAGCGGATTCCTTGAGATACCCGCGCAGAGCCTCGAAGTTCGAGGTGCTGCTCTCGCGGAGCGAAACCAAAGCGGAACCGGCACCGAACCAACCAGGCAGATAAAACCGGGACTGTGTCCAGGAGAAGACCCAGGGGATGGCGCGGAGGTCATCCAGCGTCGCCTGACCTGTGCGGCGGCTCGGGCGTGAGCCGATGCGGGCATGCTCCAGGGCATCGATCGGGGTCGCAGAGCGGTAAAACTTCATGAAGTCCGGCGCATGCAACAGGCTACGATAAGTCAGCATGCTGCTTTCCGCGAGGCCGTCCATGATGGCATGAATGGCGGCAGGTGCAGACTTCGAATGGCGATGCCGAGCGGTGGCGGAGGCCGCCGAGGCCATGAGAAGCTCAATGTTATACACCGCCGAGCCCAGGTGAGCATACTTCTGGGCAATGGTTTCCCCTTGCTCGGTCATGCGCAGCCAGCCGCCCAGGGAGCCCTGAGGCAGAGCTTCCATGAACCAATGGGTCGGACCGGCCCCACGGCCTACGGTGCCACCTCGACCATGGAAGAAGACCGCTTTCACACCATGCGACTGACAGGTGGCGGAAAGCTGTGTCTGAGCCCGATGCAGGGCCCACTGGCTGGCCAGAATGCCACAGTCTTTGTTGGAATCTGAATAGCCCACCATGATCTGCAGCGTGGGATTCTCAGGATGCAGGCTCCGGCGAGTGACGGGATGCTTCAGGAAAGCTTCCACGATGCCGGGACCAGCCTCCAGGTCATCCATGGTCTCAAACAAAGGAGTCACCGGCAGCGGACAGCGGAGGCCTTCAGGGGTCCATTCAGTCAAGCCCGCTTCACGTGCCAGAAGGTAGACGGTGAGCAGATCTTCTACATTCTTGGTCATGGAGACGATCAGTGCGCCCAGACCGGCAGAACCGTAGGTGTGTAGGTGATCGGCAATGACACGGTAGCAGGCCAGCACCGTATCGGCCTCGGGACCGGCGGACATGCCAGGAGCCAAGAACGGACGAGGGGAAAGGAACTCGCGGCACAGAAGCGCGCGTTTCTCCTCCAGCGGCCATTCACTGAGCGGACGATCATCCATGAGGCCCGCCGCACGCAGAAGCTGATCCAGCGCTTTTTCATGGAAAGCCGAGTTTTGACGGACATCCAGGATGGCGGAGTGGAAGCCGAAGGCCTTCAACTGCCTGCGGAAAGGCACGATCAATTCCTTCACCAGGCCGCCAGCCCCCACTGCCTCCAAAGACTCTGCATAGGCGACCAAGTCTGCATCCAGTTGAGGCGCTTCTTTGTAGGCGGCAGGAGATTCCGGTTTCTCCATGGCCAGCACCACCTTGGCCCGCATGAGATAGATGGCCGCACGCCAGGGCTCTTCTTTATTGCGCTCCAAGATGTAGGTCAGGTCCAGCGTGGACTCCGCCTGCAATCCCGAAGTCAGGCGTTCGATCAGGTCTTCAAGCACCTGCGGTGTCTTCTGAAACAGCGAGCTCAGGGGCGACTGGACAGCCAAGCGCTCCAGGCTGCGGCGCTGGATACGCAGGGCATTCTTGCGCAATGACTTCAGCGAGCGGGCAGTGACTTCAGCAGTGACAAAGGGGTGTCCATCCCGGTCTCCACCGATCCACGTGCCAAAGCGTAGCAGGGGGGGCAGTTCATCCACCACGGCCGCCTCGTAGCCTGCGGAAATCCAGGCCTCGCGGAGATGAATATGCGCTCGGGAAAGCGCCTCAGGGAAGACTTCGCGCAGGTAGTGCAGCGCGTTTTGGAGTTCCGCATCGATGGTGGGCCGGGTGACGTGGATCTCCCCCGTGCGCCAGAGATTCTCCAGCCGAGTCTCCAGGTGCCCCTGCAGACGGAGCTGCTCACGGGGGGTGTAGGAGGGGTTCTCGTGCCTGTTCATCAGGCTGTAGATTTCCAGATGCAACTCGCGCACGGTCTCACGCTTCGCCTCCGTGGGGTGGGCGGTCAGCACAGGCTCCACCAGCACATCCCGCAGCACGCCGATCAGTTCTTCCTGACTCAGGCCGAGTTCCTGCATCTGCTTCAGGTTATCCGGCCACAGGCCTTTTTCCGCTTCGGGCCCACGCTCCTTTTCCCGCAGACGCCGCACCTGAGCTGCCGCGCGCTCCTCCACGATGTTCAGCATCTGAAAGGCAATCGAGTAAGCCTGACCCAAAGCACGATCCGGTGCATCCCCGATCCCTTCACACTTCCCCGCCCAAGGCAGCTTCTTGGCCAGATCGGGCTCGCCCAAACGGCGCAGCACGTTGGCAAAAGCTTCCATCAGGAACTTCAGTTCGTCTTCGAGGAGGCGGAAGCCATGCTCCCGCAGTGGGTTGGTCGGTGTCATGTCGCGTTACCTTTAAGCAGGAAGAATGCCGGGTGCCAGCGGGAGGAGTGATCCGCATTCAGTTTTCAGTCAACCGTGTTCAGTAACGGATCTCGGTGGCCCCAGGCTTCAGTTCCTGGTCACTGAAATCTGCACTCCGTTCACCGAATCCCCCTCTCCCCTCTTGCTCCCGGGCGTCCCCGCTCCAATATCTCCCCCCACATGTCCCTGCCCCGCCAACCTCATTTCGATGTCCTGTCCCTCGGTGAAGTCTTGCTGCGCCTTGATCCAGGTGAAGGCCGTGTCCGCACCTCCCGTCAATTCACGGCCTGGGAAGGCGGCGGAGAATACAATGTGGCTCGAGGAGCCCGACGCTGCTTTGGCCTCCGCACCGGCATCCTGACCGCCTTTGCCGACAATGAAATCGGACGCCTGCTGGAAGACCTCATTCTCCAGGGCGGTGTGGACACCAGCCTCGTCAAGTGGGTGCCCTACGACGGCATGGGCAAGCGCGTGCGCAATCCGATCAACTTCACCGAGCGTGGCTTCGGCGTGCGCGGCGCTAAAGGCAGCGTGGACCGCGGACACAGTGCCGCCTCCCAACTCAAGCCGGGCGACTACGATTTCGATCATCTCTTTGGCACGCTCGGCTGCCGCTGGTTGCACACCGGGGGCATCTTTGCCGGACTGTCTGAAAGCACCGCCGAGCTCACCATCCAGGCCTGTGAAGCGGCCAAACGTCATGGGGTGACGGTGAGCTACGATCTGAACTACCGCCCCTCCCTCTGGCAGGAGCGCGGAGGCTTCCCCGCCGCGCAGGCGCTAAACCGCAAGCTGGCGCCCTACATTGATGTGATGATTGGCGTGCTGTGCGATGAGCCCCCGACCGCTGGGGCTGTCGCTCCAGGCGAATCAGATATCTTTGCCGCTGAAGACGCCGCCTTGCGTCCCGCCATCGAGAAACTGGTGGCCGAGTTCCCCAATCTCAAAACCATCGCCGCCACCCTACGCCGGGTCCACACCGCCAGCATCAACGATTGGGGTGCGCTCTGCTATCACGAGGGACAGTTCTACCGCAGCCGTAACTACCCGCGCTTTGACATCCTGGACCGCATCGGTGCCGGAGACAGCTTTGTCGCGGGCCTCGTCGCAGGTCTGCTTCAGGAAGGCGACGCGCAGAAGGCGGTGAACTACGGCGCGGCTCACGGAGCCCTCGCCATGACCACCCCCGGCGACACCAGCATGGCCACCCTCGTGGAGGTGCAAAAGCTGGCCGAAGGTGGTGACTCCAAGGTCCAGCGTTGAGGTGAAGTCCTCGTGCACCGTCCTGGTAGGGAGCTTGCTCCCCAAGCTCCGCCTCGATAGTGTTCTTTATTGCCAGTCAAACTCCACGGCGGCTGGGGACCAGCCGCCCTACCCGCGTCACTCACCATTTCATACCTTGGATGGGCTCCGGACCCAATCCGCCCGCCCTGCCCATCAAGGCGCGGTGTAGGTCGGCACTGCAGTGGGTGACACCAGGAAGAAGGCTCGTGAGGGAGCGATGAGGGTCTGAGCGCTGAGATTCAGGCCGCTGGCATCGGCCTCATCCAGCCAGACGGCGAGACCGGAGCTGAGGTAGAGATTGCGATAGCTGTTATCTCCAGGGGTCACGTCACCATTCCACAGACGCAGACGGGTGGCCTCAGCGGAAGTCGCCGCAGCGGTGAAGCCTGACTCGGTCGTCAGCCCCAGTGTCTGCGGGCTGTGAGCCATGAGTGAGCCACTGCCGAGGAGCTGCGCCCCCTGCTTCACAGGCAGCACCAGGACGGTATCACGCACGGCCCCAGTGAGGACGAGCGGCACCGTGCCGGAGCGGACGTGGATGAGGAGTCCCTCTCCTGGGGCCAGCACACGGCTGCCAGTGGCATCGCCAGTCCAGCCTTGGGCTGAGAGCCAGACTGTGCGGAAGGCACCCGTGGTGGCATCAAAGAGCAGGAGACGATCGGCATTCGCAGCTTCAGTACCAGCGAGGAAGGCGTCAGCGGAGAAGAGTTGCGCCAGAGTCCAATGCGGACGCACGGCGATGACCGCCCCGCTGAGATTTGGCACCGCGCTTTCATAAGCCAAAGCCGAGTGGGTGGTGGCAGTCTCATCCAGTTCATAGCGAGCCCCAACGTTCGAACCGCTGAGCACCTCGACATAATAGCTCTGACCCGATTTCAGCTTGGACTTCACACCCGACGGTGTCTTGCCTCGATAGACATCGGCTCCCAGCAAGGGCATGCTGAAGCTCTGTTGGCCGCTCAGGTCACGGCGCACCCAGGCCTGGACTTGGCTGGTGACCGTCGCCTCGGGAATGCCGTTGAGATCTGCATCCAGTATGACTTTCAAGCGCAGGAAGCCCGTTTCACCCGTAGCGGCGACATCGCGGTAACGCACAGTCTCGGTGCCGTCGTTATTCTGCGTGATCGTTGGTGTTCGAGTGACGCTGGCCCAGGCTCCTGTGCTCAAGTCGGCACGAGACTCCAGTTTGTAACCCGCATCCGCACGGCCACCGGTTGGGCGAATCATCACCGCATCGACTCGGCCTGTCGCGGCATCGGTTTGCAGGAAGAATCGTGTCGTTTGCAGTCCCGAGGCTGGATCGGTGCCCAAAGCATATTCGAGGAAGTTCGCCGAGCCGTCGCTATCCAGATCATCGGTCGGGGCACCCACCGAGGCAGCGACATCACGCCAGGTGGTCGGTGTAGCGGACGAGTTGGAACTGCTCACGGAGGTGACTGAGAGCACATTCGTTTCCGTCTCCGAGAGCCCGAAGCCTAACAAGGTTTGAGCTTTAAAGCCAAAGTCAATGGTCAGATCATAGTCGGTATCCTTGGCATTGTCAGAGCTGCCATTGTAGCCGCCTTCAGCCGTGCCCGCAGGTGCGGTCCCGGGTTGGAGATTGATGGGGAGACTGGAAATACCCGTCAGCGCAGGGTTCGTCGCGTCCACACCATCTTCACCGAGGTTATCATCCGCCTTGGTGGTTTGATGTCCAGTCACCGAGGTATAGTTGTAGAGCGGTCCATTGCCTAACAAGCCGAGCAGACCCGCCTTGAAGTTATCCGCAGCGATGTGCACGATGTAGGTGCCAGCGGACAGATTGCTAAACAGATAAGCCCCGGCACTGTTCGTCGTGGTGGTCAGCAGCGGTGTGGAGACCCCAGGGATATCGGTGCCACGATACAGGTGAACGATGACACCCGACGCCCCTTCACCCGAGGTGTAAGTGCCATCGTTGTTGGTATCCTTGAACACCATGTTCCCGATGCCCAGATCAGCGGGTGCCGTTTCACCCACAATGGCCACGAAGCCAAAGTCGATGGTCAGGTCATAGTCGCCATCATGCACGTCATCCGAGGTGCCACCGACACCGGATTCAACAGCGCCGATTGGGCATTGATCCGGTTGCAAGATAACCTCGGCTGCGGAGATGCCCGTGAGCATCGGTGTCGCGGCATCGATACCATCTTCGCCGAGATGATCATCCCCCGTCGAGGTTTGCCTTCCGGTAACCGACACGTGATTATACAACGGTCCATCTGCCGTTGCAGGCAAGGCGACGCCGCCGAGTGAAGTCAGGTTCGGCTTAAAGTTATCCGCAGCCACGTGAACGGTATAACCACCGGGTGGCAGGCCACTGAAGAGATAGCGGCCGTCACTGTCGGTGAACGTGCTGGCAAACGGAGTGGCGATGCCGGGCTGATCGCCACTGCGGTAGAGCAGCATCCACACACCGGCGGCACCTTCACCTGCATCGTAACGACCATTGGCGTTGGTATCTTTAAAGACCACGTTACCGACGCCCAGATCACTTGGCACAGGCACTCCCGTGAAACCAAGGTCGATGGTCAGATCAGCATCGGTGTCGTAACCTGCATCTTGAGTCCCTGCGAAGCCGGTTTCCTTCGAGTTATTCGGCTCCGTGCCATAGTCGAGATCAAACGGAATCGAACTCACCCCTGTGCTGTTCGGATTGGCGGAGTCGATGGTGTCCTCGTTCACGCTGTCATCCGTTCCATCATCCTCCCCAAAGCTAGGCACCGTGGATGCCCCCGCCAAGGCCGCACCAACGGCGAACTGGGATGCTGGAATATGGATGAAGTAAGAGCCTGCCCCTGGAGCACGCAGCTCGTAGGCACCTGTCGAACGCGAGTAAGTCTGCGCAAGCGGTGTCGAGCTCGTTGGATCATCACCGATCCTGAATAGCTGCAGCAAGACACCTGGCACACCGAAGTCATTGGCAGCCGAGAAGCGGCCATCGCCATTCACATCCGAGAACACAAGGTTCCCCACCGCGATCGGTTTTGGAGAGAAGCCAAGGTCCACCGTGAGATCCGAGTCCCGATCAAAGGAGTCATCCTCATAGGACAAGTAACCCGTTTCACCGCGTTCCTCATCGGGTGCCAATTGAGGCAGAACCGCAAAGGCCGCTGTGCGTGCCCCGGTATCGAGCGGGTCACCAGGAGCAAAGGCATCCTGCCCCACGTTATCATCCACAAAGACACCGTTGGAGTTAGGCGTGGCCACGGATGGCACGAGGTTTTCCAGAGCGCCTCCGCTTTCAAACTGCGAGTAGTTCACCCGGATATGGTAGGAGCCCGGCGCGATATTGAAGCTGTACAATCCATTGCCTCCCGACGTCGTCGTGGCCAGAGGCGCATTCGCTCCAGCGGCATTGGACCAAAGCTGAACCGTCACGTTATTGATCCCCAACTCGGTGTTCGGGTCAAAGATACCATCACCATTGGCATCGCGGAAGACGAGGTTACCGATCTGAACGCTGGGCACGAAACCAAAGTCACGCGTCAGGTCCACGCTGGCGTCATTGGCATCGTCGCTGTCACCACCTTGACCACCTTCAGCACTGCCCACCGGGCTGCTGGAGGGATTCAGTTCGAAAATGGCCGTGCTGATGCCATTGAGCTCAGGCTGACCGTTGTCCAAACCGTCTTCCCCGATGTCGTCATCGCCGACATTGGTGTCCGCCACACTGGCATGTTTGAAGAGCGGCGAACCACTCAGGAACATGGTGTAAGGCACATGGATGTAGTAGCTCCCCGGTGTGAGATCGGCGAAGAGATAGCGCCCGTTCTCATCCGTCGTCGTGGTAGCGACTGGCGTGTCGAAGATCGGAGACATCCAGTCGGCAAAGAGCTGCACCTCCACTCCGGCCAAGCCTTCACCCGTATCGGCACGGCCATTGTAGTTACTGTCCAGGAAGACCAAGTTACCCACAGACGCGAGCTTCGAGAAACCGAAGTCAATGGTCAGATCCACATTCGCATCATTGGCCTCGTCCATGAAAGTATCCCGGCCAAACTCGCCGAAGATGTCTTCCGGTTCCGTGCCTGCCTGGAGATTGAACACGGGGGAGCTGCAGCCATTGAGAACATGGTCTTCGTCACTGCCGTTCTCGTCGGAATCATCATCCACACCATCATCCCCACCCTGACCAGGGAGTGAATTCCAGCCATACAACGGCTTCCCTGAGGCAAACTCACTGGCCGGGATGTGCACAAAGTAGTTTCCTGGATTGAGGTTGGCGAAGAAGTAGATGCCTTCGTTCGAGGTCACCGAGCTGGCCAGCGGTGTGGCGGTCTGTGGGTCCGCACCGGAGGGGAACAGTTGCACCCGCACGCCGTTCACGCCTTCACCCGAGTCATACAGACCGTTGGCATTACCATCACGGAAGACCAGATTCCCCACACCGACGGCATCTGGATTGATCGTGGCAAAGCCAAAGTCCACGGTGAGATCGAAGTTATCGTCATCGAAATCGTCGTCGGTATGACCGATCCCGGTTTCGGTGCCTGCGTTCACCGGGCTGCCATCCACATCCAAGGTGATCACACGAGAACTGATCCCGTTGAGGGCCAAGTTCGCCTCATCGATGCCATCTTCACCTGCATCATCATCTGCAAAGCCGGTCTGGGCCCCCTGAATGGAGATTGTTTGATAAAGAGGACGTCCTGGGGCAAATTCGGTGGCAGGAATGTGCAGGATGTAACTGCCCGAGCTGAGGAAATTAAAGAAGTAACGACCTCCGCCACTGGTCACCGTGGTGTAAAGCGGCGATGAGACTTCTGGAGTCTGATCTGCGCGATAGATCTCGACCGTCACGTCATCCACGCCTTCCCCGGTATCGGCGACGCCATTGGGGTTATTGGCATTGACTAGACCACTGCCGTCCAGGAACACGAGGTTACCGATGCCCACGGGGCTCTGGAAGCCAAAGTCGATCGTGAGATCCACGGCGGCATCATTTTCATTGTCGGAGGCGCTATCCAGACCTGTTTCGCCATTGGCATCAGTTGGAGCTACACCTGGATAAACACTGATGACCTGGGAGCTGACACCATCCAGAGAAGGTGTGCCGGTATTGATGCCGTTTTCACCGACATCGTCATCCCCCACCAATCCTTCTTGGATGCTGACACGCTGATAAAGCGGTGCGCCGGAGGCAAACATGCTCTTCGGCACATGCACGATGTAAGTGCCTGGGCGGAGGAAATCGAACAGATAGCGTCCACCGTTGGCCGTTACTTGGGTGAGCAGCGGTGTGTCCGTGCCGGGGGTTTGATCCGAGCTATAAAGCTGGAGGGTCACACCATCCAATCCCTCACCCGGGTCATAATGCCCGTTGGAGTTGTTGTCCATGAACACGAGGTTGCCCAAGGCGACAGGACGGAACAAACCGAAATCCACCGTGAGATCGGTGTTCTCATCGTCCGCATCGTCATCGGTATAGTCAAAACCCGTTTCCGTCGTTGCGTTGGTCGGCGCACTGTCCTGCGTCAGAATGACACGTCCTGTGCTGATGCCATCCACCGTCGGATCGCCCGAATCCAAGGAATCTTCCCCTTGATCATCATCCCCACCCTGGACGCCTTCCAAGCTGTAGAGCCCGCGTAGGACACCTGAGCTCTGGAACTGCAGTGCCGGGATGTGAACGAAGTATTGCCCCTGCCACAATCCAGCGAAGAGATACTTCCCACCATTGGCGGTGATCGTGGTCGCCAGCGGCTGATTGGAGTTCGGACTCTGGCCCCAGTTAAACAACTGCACCACGACATCATCCACACCTTCACCCTCATCGAAGCGGCGATTCCCATTGGCATCGTTAAACACCAAGTTACCGATGCCCATCAACCCGGGCTCCACAAAACCGAAGTCCACGGTCATGTCACCGTTGGCATCCACCGTGTAATCGTCGAGATCCCCACCGCTGCCAGCTTCGGCACCGCCCAAGGTATTGCCTGTCGGCTCCAGACCTGGAGTCAATGTGATGATCGGGCTGACTGTCTCCGTGCGGGTGCCGCCGTCTTGGATACCGTTATCGTCATCGTCATGTTGATCATCCACCGCATTGGTCACTGGACTGCTGAAGCCCGATCCTGCCAATGGCATCCCATCCACGAAGTTGAGCGCAGGAATCTTGAGCTGGTAGCGGCCTGCCACCTGCCCTGAGAAGTAATACATGCCGCGTGCATCAGTGAACGTCCAACCGATGCGCGTCTCGGCACCATCAGACAGGTCGTCATTGGCATCATGCCACAGCTCCACACGCACGGCAGGGATGCCCTTCTCCGCAGGATCGCGGACCCCATCGGCATTCTCATCATTCCAAACCACGCTGCCAATAGCCACCGAGTCTGTGAGCGATGTGAAAGGTCGGCCAAAAGCCAGATCACGCGGACCGGACCAGATTTCACTGTTCGGCCCAGGTGGTGAAGGAATCGGAGACTCAAAGATATCCACCGTGCCATTGGGTGCACCCGCAGGGTCCACCCGCAGCAGCGAGCCTGTGGCATAGGTGCCACCCACCACAGGTTTACCCCAGTTATAACCAGCGATGTAGAGTTTACCATCGCCAGGGTTCATCTCGATGTCCCGTGTATCCACCTCACCTTTCCCGGAAGAGCTGATCGTCGCCAGCAGTTGCGGTGAGCCTGGAGATGCGGGGGTGGAAAGATTGATGCTGAAGATTTCTCCGTCGGAACGGTTCACGCCGTAAAGAGTATTACCGTGAATGTCGATGCCCGAGATGATCGCAATCGGCTGACCGCCGGGCACCATGTTGACGAGTTGTGAATCCGTCACGATGACATTGAGCATCTGCCCGGTGACGCTGCTGTATCGGCGCACTTCACGAGTAGCTCCATCTTGGATAGACAGATAGAGATTGCCATCAGGTCCCACATTCATGTCCTGGATTCCACCTTGGCTGATGAAGGTATAAGGTGCTGTCGAGCCCATCGGCTGCCCAGGCGTGCTGCTCAGGGGGCCGTGGAAACGCACCACTCGGTTGGAGTTCACATCGACAACGTAGAAGTTCCCATCCGCACCGATGGTGAACTGCTGGAGAGTCGTCACCGCAGCAGTGGTTGGAGAGAGGACGGTGCCTTCATCCACGCCTGCAGGTGTGATCTTGCGCAGATTGCCAGCACCGAAATGAGCCACATACCAATTTCCATCAGGACCTAACTCGATGCCATAAGGTACATCGAACGGATTGCCATCTCCTTGGTTATGGCTGGTCCCAAAAGGATGCTGGAAGAGCCCCGTGAAACGCCCTGTGGATGGGCTGTAGGTGTGGATGCTGTCATCGTGAGTGGCCGAGACATAAGCCGTGGGCACCACATTGCAGAGTCCGAAGTCCACCGTGTTATCGGCGTAGCCAGTGCCGGTCGAGCCCGGTTCGGTGCCGGAGGAAAGATTGATCACCGGGCTGTAAATGGCTCCGCCAGCCACCTGATGACCGTTATCGTCGTTATCCACGCCGTTGTCCAAAAGCACCGTCGAAGCACTCGACAACGGATGTGACTGAGGAGGCACGGGCAGACGCACGTAGTATTTGCCTGGAGCCAGGGCCACGAAGTTATAAGCGCCGCCATCCTGAGTGGTGGTGGTGTCCAGTTTCTGGTCATCCGTGCCGCCGATGAGGCTATCTGCACCTGCGCTCCAGACCTCCAGGGCAATGCCATCCAGTCCAGGCTCTCCAACGTCTCGCAGACCATTGTCGTTGGTGTCTTCCCACACGAGATTGCCCAAGCTCAGACCGCGATAGAGACCGAAGTCGATGGTGTAGTCAGTATCGGCATCTGCATCATCTGCGGTCGGCTCACCGCCGGAAGTCAGTTGGATCACCGGACCATAAATCACCGTGCCAGGACCACCCGGCTGGCTGGCGGAGTTATTGTCGGAATCGACGCCGTTGTCTGCATTCACCGGATTTCCGCCCGGGATCGCCAGTTCCGACGGAGGAATCACACGCACATAGTAGTAACCAGGCAGGAGACTGGAGAAAGCATATTTGCCCTGCGCATTCGTGGTGATGTCCGCCCCGATCTGCACATCCGCATTGGGCCCAGAGCCGCCGATCGCATGATCCGCACCCGGATCCCAAAGCTGAACCGTCACGTTCTGGACGCCAGGCTCACCCGCATCACGCAAGCCATTGAAATTCGCATCTTCATAAACGGTATCACCAATGGCTAGGCCCTTCACCGTCAGAGAGTAATTCTTGGTCACCGAACAGCCGTAGATATCGGTAGCTCGAGCGCTGAAAGTGGCGGCGCCAAAAGCAGTCGATGTGCCGCTCA
Source organism: Prosthecobacter debontii (assembly GCF_900167535.1). NCBI lineage: Bacteria > Pseudomonadati > Verrucomicrobiota > Verrucomicrobiia > Verrucomicrobiales > Verrucomicrobiaceae > Prosthecobacter > Prosthecobacter debontii. Next base: position 56,827 of record NZ_FUYE01000023.1, on the reverse strand, counting down.
GCACACCGGCTGAAGACAGGCTGATGCCCGCTGGAGGCGATCCAGCCACCACCGTCCACACATAAGGCCCGGTGCCACCCGAAGCGGTGAGTGAGCGTGAATAGGCAACCCCGTAATAGGCATTCTCCAGCGTATCTGGAGTGATCGTGAGCGTTGGACACACGGTGGTCAGAGAATAACTGCGCGTTCCCACACAGCCATACACGTCTTCAGATCTCACGGTGAAAGCCGTCGTGGTGGCCACGGTGGCGGTGCCGGAAATCAAGCCTGAACTTGAAAGCGTGAGCCCTGCGGGCAAGGCACCTGCCGAGATCGAGTACGTAAAGGGTGCCGTGCCGGAGGAGGAAGTCAGGCCGCGTGAATAGGCCGTGCCCACGGTGGCATTCGTCAGAGATGATGGGCTGAGCGTGATGGTGGGGCAGGTCACGGTCAGCGTGTAAGTATAGCTTCCGGAGCAACTCAAGCTCGAGTCAGTGGCCCTAACCGTAAAGGTGTAAACTCCAGGTGCCGATGTGGGTGCTCCTGAGATCACACCTCCCGAGGAAAGGCTCATGCCCGATGGCAAAGAACCATCGATCCGTGACCACGTGTAAGGGGCTGTGCCACCGCTGGCGGTGAGCGTCTGGCTGTAGTCCACATTGTTCTGAGCCTCAGGCAACGAGGCGGGTGTGATGGTGATGACCGGGCAGCCGATATTCAAGGTGTACGAACGTGAGCCTGTGCATCCACTGGAATCTTGTGCCGTGAATGTCAGGCTGAAGTTACCGATTTGCAGCGGAGTGCCGCTGAGAACACCACTGGATGAGAAGGTCATGCCCAAAGGCAGTGTGCCTGCTGTGCGTGTCCACGTGTAGGGGCTGCTGCCTCCGCTAGCCGTCAAGGTCTGGCTGTAACTGGCGAACTGGCTTCCACTCGGCAAGCTGGTGGGAGAAACCGTGATGGTGGGGCAGTTCACGACCAAGGCGTAAGCCTTGGTGGATTGGCAGTTGTAGGCATCGGTGGCGCGCACCGTGATGTTGTAGGTGCCCGGGGTCCCGGTCGGTGTGCCAGAGAGCACCCCACCCGTGGATAGGCTCATGCCGGTCGGAAGGGAGCCCGCGCTGATGGCCCAAACGTAAGGCTGTGTGCCGCCCGTTGCCGTCAAGGTTTGGGCCGAGTAAGCGACGTTCTGTGTCGCTGCAGGCAGCGAGGCTGGTGACAGCGTGAAGGTTCCGCAATTAACCGTGACGGTATAACCACGATTGGCGGAGCAACCGTTGGCATCGGTGACCACAGCGGCAAAGCTGTAGCTACCGGGAGCACCCCCAGGTGTACCCGAGATCACGCCAGCCGAAGACAGCCCTAAACCAGACGGCAGCGTGCCTGTAGCAGACCAGGAATAAGGTGCGGTGCCGCCCGTTGCCGTCAGCGTCACTGGACCGTAGGCGCTGTTAAGTGTGGGTGAGGAGAGGGTCGTCGGCGTGATGCTGATGGCTGGACATTGAATCGACACTGTGTAAGCACGCTCCGCCTGACAGCTACGCGCATCAGTGGCACGAATGGTGAAGCTGTAATTGCCCGGTGCCGTTGGTGAGCCGCTCAGCACACCTGCTGTGGAAAGATTCAGTCCTGTGGGCAGGGCTCCAACCACCACGGACCAAGTGTAAGCAGCCGTGCCGCCGGTGGCCGAAAGAGTCTGGGAATACGCCGCCCCTTGTGTGCCAGCCGGTAAGGTCGTTGGGTTGATCGTGATCGTTGGGCAAACGACCGTCAATGTGTAACTCCGTGTGGTGATACAACCTGAGGCATCCACAGCGCGGGCTGTGAACGTGTAAATCCCCGTAGCCGCAGAGGATGTGCCGCTCAGCACGCCGCTGGAACTCAATGTGATGCTCGAAGGCAAGCTGCCGCTTGTCACTTTCCAGGTATAAGGTGAATTGCCCCCACTGGCGGTCAATGTGGCGCTATAGGCGACCTGCTGTGTCACCAGAGGTAGTGACGTCGGTGAAATCGTAATGGCAGGGCAGCCACGCAAACCAAAGTCAATCGTCGTTTCGGTATTGGTGGCTCCGGTGCTACCAGGTTCAGCTCCTGCGGTTAAGGCAAAAACCATGCTGTTGATCGAGCTTCCGGCCCCCTCGGGCTGACTGCCGTTGTTATCGTTGTTCACTCCATTGTCAGTGGTCACCACCACGCTGCTCGCCAGGGATAGTGAAGCGGTGGGGGTGAGACGGACATAGTAGTTCCCAGGCGTGTAGATGCGGAAGCTGTAGATACCGCTGCTATTCGTCGTGGTGGTTTGAAGAACCGTATCTGCGTCGCCACCACTGCCACCAACGGCGTTGTCGGCACCTGGATTCATCAACTCAACCGTGACACCACTCACCCCCGATTCACCGGTATCCCTGAGGCCGTTGTTATTGAGATCACTCCAAACCAGATCCCCAAGGCTAAATCCAGACCACAGACCGAAGTCTATCGTGGCGTCGCCACTGGTGCCGTCGGCATCGATGGTGGCATTCGGTTCGGCATTGACAGCCAGATCAATCACCGGGCTGTAAAGTGGCGTTCCCACCCCGTCAGGCTGACTGCCGTTGTTGTCATTGTTCACGCCATTGTCTAGGGTGACTACCACACCGCCAGTAAGTGGGAAAGACGCGAGCGGGGTCACTTTCACATAATACTTCCCAGGGATTAAGTTGGTAAAGCTGTAGGCACCGGAGCTGGACGTAACAACAGAGGTTCCGACCTGGACATCTGCATTCGTATCCGTGCCACCGATGGCGTTATCGGCCCCAGGGCTGAAGAGCTGCACGGTGGCGCCGCTGACGCCAATCTCATTGCTATCCTTCAGACCGTTGTTGTTGGTGTCACTCCAAACGAGGTTCCCCACACTAACCCAAGGTGAAACCGAGCATGGTTCCGTAATGATGGTGGCGACACCTGAAGGATCCGTTTCAAAACTTCCCTCGGTGGTGCTTCCTGGCGTGTAGTTGAAAGCGGAGAGAGCTCCGGTTTCCGAATACGTCGGTGCGGATGTCAGATCCACCGTGCGGAGCACCATTCCCGCGCCGCCGCCCATGAGCAGGCCTTCCCAGGAACCGCTGCCGATCCCCATTCCCGACCAATTGGCGGCGTTATTCACCCGGCTTACATCCAGCACGAACTGGAAGCGCACCGTCGAGCCATCTTCAGTGACTTTATTTTGCAGGAAATCCCCAGCGGTGGCACTGCCACTGGCGGTGCTTACCATGAGGTTGGATGCTGTCTGCCAACTCTGATGGCCGAGGGATGGATCATAACGATAGATGGTGCAGACAGGAGAAGCCCGGTTGAACCCATCCATGTAAATGACTGCATGCTCACGACTTGCGGGATCAGCCCCGGTGCTCACCAGGAGCCATAGCGCATCCACCTTGCGACCCGAAATCTGAGTCAACGAAGCATCGAAGACGAGGCGCTTCAGAGCCGCGTCATAGATCATATCCAACTGATCCACATAAGCCACATTGGCGGCATAGTTGAAATCATAAGGCTGATCCGGCACCCACTCCGAGACTTGGGCTAAAACACCGTCGTGGTTCGCATCCGTGAAGGCAAAGTGGTAGCAGCCGGTCGCGCTCGGCCCGGCAGCTTTGAAACCAAAGTCCACGGTCATGTTCCCGTTATCGTCATCGCTGTCATCGAGCGTGTTTCGGAAGCCGGTTTCGCCAGTGCTGTTGGTCGGCAAAGCATTATCCGCCAGCGTGATGAGAGGACTGGTGATGCCGTAGATTGCAGGGTTGGCATTATCCACCCCGCTGTCGCCGCCAGCATCATCGTCATCACGTGCATCATCGGCAGGGGATGCCGGTGTCAGGGACAGCGTATTGGCCAGCGCCTTGCTGCCAGCAAACTCAGTAGCAGGAATGCGCACATAGTAGTTCCCTGGCAAGACATCCGTGAATTGGTAAGTTCCCCGGGTGCTGCCGCTGTTGTTCGTCGTGGTGGTGCGCAGGAAGATGCCATTCGCATCGAGGAGATCCACTCGCACATTGCCCACCCCTTCCCCGCTATCATAGACGTTGTTGTTGTTCCCGTCTTTGAACACAAGGTTACCGACCTGCGTGAAGATCGGCCGCAAACCGAAGTCGATCGTTGTTTCGGCATTGGTTCCGAACGGAGCGATCAGATTCCCTGGCTCTGTCAAGGTGGACAGATTGACCATCATCGAATAGATCGGCGCTCCGGCGGCAGCTTGAGTGACACCATTGTTGTCATTGTCCACGCCATTGTCTTGGCTACTGCTGACTGAGCTGCGCTGTGGATGACTCGGCGGAGGCGTCAGTTTGATGTAGTATTTACCACTGGTTAGGCCGCTAAAGAGATAAGCCCCTGAATCATTGGTCACGATGGTGTCACCGACTTTGACATCGTCGTCATCGTTCACCACGGTGTTCGAGGAGAAGTAGAGTTCCACCCGAGCCCCGGCGACACCATTTTCCCCCACATCCACCTGACCATCGTTATCGTTATCGCTCCAAACAAGATTGCCGATGGAGAGAGACGCGCAGAAGCCGAAATCCACGGTCATCTCCTGGTTGGTTCCGCCAGTGGTTTTCTGGCCAGGCTCAGCCCCGAGTGCCAGGTCAATGACCGGACTATGAACGGCAGTGCTGGAGCCTCCAGGCTGGATACCATTGCTATCCCCATCCTCACCATTGTCCTGCGTATCCGAAGGGCTAGCCAAGGGCCATGCAGCATCCGGTGTGGGGATTTTGATGAAATACTTTCCGGCCGTTAGTCCTGAGAACAGGTAGAAGCCATTGACATCCGTTACGGTGGAAGCCTGAGAGATGTCATCTCCGGTATTGGCCAAGCCATCGTTGCCAGCTTTCCAGAGTTGCACCGTCAAGCCCGAGATCCCTGCCTCACCGGCATCTTTGCGACCATCCGCATCCAGGTCTTGCCACACGAGGTCACCGATCGAAAGCGTCTCCGGTGTGCTGGTCGCGTTTCCTTCCAAGATCACGTTATCCACATCCACATAACCGCTGCCGTTGCCTCCCCAGAAATACAGTTCCAGCAAGAATGACTTCCCAGCCAGTTGGGACCCTGTGGGCAGCGCAGTCGCTCCGCCAACAAAGCTTTCCCAATTCAAGGTGATCGAATACCAAGAGGAAGTCGTGTCCAGTGTGAAGGTGCTGGAGACCGCAGTGCGATAGGAGCCTCCGTCATTCCAAGTCAGGAATGCCTTTACCTGGGAAGGGGCCAGGCTGTCCACACGACGCGCATCCAAGTTTAAGTTACCGATGGTTCCGGTCGCTGTCGAAGCCATGTCAAACCGCACCCAAACGCTGTCCTGACGCTGTGTGAGATTGGTGCGTGTCGTCTCCAGAGAGCTGTCATAACTGACATCCCAGTCTTTGACTCGACGGCTCAAAGCGCCACTCAGAATCGGCCCGTTGGCAGTAGGCTCACTGAGATCGAGAAGACCATTCATGCCTTCCTCAATCTGAAGATGAGCACCGTTCACCACACTGCTGTTTTTCAGGCTCGGAGGCACTGGCAGGCCTCCCGTGCTCACATTCATGTCATATTCGAGCAGCCGGGAGGCGGGTGCTGGCACGGCACGGAAGGCGAAGTCCAGGGTGTTATCGACATCACTTCCGCCGCTGATATCGCCAGGTTCACGTCCTACGCCCAATTGAATGACCGGGCTTGTCACCACGGTGCCTTTGCCCCCTGCCTGCACGCCATTGTTGTCGCCGTCCACCCCATTGTCAGCACTCACCTGAGGTCCGGATGAATAAGACTGAGCCGGAGGAGGGGTGGCAATGCGCACATAATAACGCCCAGGAGCCAATCCACCGAAGACATAGCTGCCGTCACCAGCACTGGTGGTGGTGCCGACCGAGGTATCATTGCCATTGTCCGCAATGCTATCGGTGCTGGAGAACAGTTGGAGGGAAACTCCCGCAATCCCTGTTTCACCAGCATCCAACTGCCCGTTCTGATTGACATCATTCCAGACCAGATTTCCCAGAGACAAGCCTTGCATCACGACCGTAAACTCTTTGGTGGTTTGGCAGCCGTAAGTATCGGTGGAGCGCACCGTGAAGGTCGATGTCCCAGATGCGGATGGGGTGCCACTGAGAACACCAGCGGTGCTGAGGTTCAGCCCTGCAGGCAAAGCCCCGGTCTGAACGGTGTAGATGTAAGGCGATGTGCCACCCGTGCTGCCGAGCGTTTGGCTGTAGGCGACTCCTCGGTAACCTGAGTTCAGAGAGGCTGTCGTGATCGACAAGGTCGGGCAGACGGTGGTTAACGTAAACTCCTTGGTCCCTGCGCAAGAGTAAGCATCGCGAGCCTGAACGGTAAAAGTGCGTGTGGTGGCCTGAGTCGGCACACCACTCAGCACCCCGCTGGGACTCAACGATAAACCGGAGGGCAGCGAGCCACTGGTGATCGACCACGTGTAAGGGCTGGTGCCAGATGCAGCCGCTAAGGTCTGACTGTAAGCTGCCCCTACCGTGCCATTCGGCACAGAAGCCGTCGTCACTGTTACCACGGGGCATGTCACCGCCATGGTATAAGCCCGCGTCACTTCACAAGCATTGGAATCCGTTGCAGCGACAGTGAAAGTGTAGCTTCCCTGAGCCCCCGTAATAGTTCCGCTGAGGACCCCTGCTGTGGAAAGACTCATGCCCGTGGGCATGCTGCCGGTTTTGATCGTCCATTGATAAGGTCCCGTGCCACCGGAAGCCGTCAGCGTCTGATCGTAGGTGCTACCAGCCGTGGCATCAGAGATGGAGACAGGTGCAATGGCGAGAGCCGGGCAAACCATCGTCAGGGTATAACTACGAACGCCGGAGCAACCATTGGCATCAACCACCCGAGCCACAAAGTTAAAGCCGCCCACGGCAGAGGTGGTGCCGCTCAAGACACCGCCTGTGGACAGAGTGATACCAGACGGTAACGAACCGCTCTGCACCGACCAAGTGAATGGAGCTGATCCAGCGGAAACGGTGAGAGTCTGGCTGTAAGCGACCGAGGCCGTGCCTGAGGGCAAAGTGGTGGGAGAGAGAGCGATGGTAGGGCAGACCACCGTGAGAGCATAGCTGCGGGTGGCCGAACAGTTGCGGGCATCCATCACACTGGCTGTAAAGTTGTAGGTGCCGGGAGCCGCAGCCACTGTGCCACTGATCACCCCTGCTCCGCTCAAAGTTAAGCCGGAGGGTAAGGCGCCTGCACTGACCGTCCACACATAACTCCCGTTGCCATTGCTGGCCGAGAGAGACTGAGAATAGATGCTCTGCTGAGTCGCCGAAGGCAAGCTCGCTGGACTGATCGCAATAGCAGGACAAGTCACCACCACGCTATAAGCACGGCTGGCGGAACAGTTGGTCCCGTCCGTTGCCCTAACCGTGAAATTGTAAGTGCCAGGAATCGAAGACGGTGTGCCACTGACCACACCATCACTGCCGACGCTCAACCCAGTGGGGAGCGCACCGCTCTGGAAGGTGAAGGTGTAAGGGGCGTTTCCACCGCTGGCTGTGATCGTCTGCGGGGTGTAAGTCGCGAACTGCTGCGCATTGGCGAAGGTCGTGGCCGACAGCGTGATGACCGGGCAATTCACCGTGAAAGTATAAGCCCGAGTCGTGGTGCAATTGTTCGCATCGCGAGCTTGCAGCGTGAAGTTGTAGGTGCCCGCCTCACTACCTGGAGTGCCGCTCAGCACACCCGCGCTACTGAGGGAGAGTCCCACAGGAAGACTGCCTGAGAAGACCGACCAGGTGTAGGGAGCGGTGCCACCTTCCGCCGTCAAGGTCTGGGAGGCATAAACACTGTATTGCGCACCTGCCGGTAAGGTCGCGGGCGAGATGCTGATCGTCGGACAAGAGATCGACAACGCATAGGATCTGATACCGGGACAGCCATTGGTGTCACTGGCTCGCGCCACAAAGTTATAAGTGCCAGGGAAACTCGTGGGGGAACCCGAGAGCAGTCCCGAACTCGGATTCAGAGTCAGACCCGCAGGCAATCCATTGCTGCCATCTGCCGTGGCAGAATACCGTAACAAGATCTCCGAGGCAGTCAGCGCGCGATTGTAGAGAGCCACTTCATCGACTCCACCTTTCCAAGCATAGCTACTGCCGCCGTTGTTACCGATACGCATCGGCTCCATGCTGTGATTGATTGCCGTGCTGTAGCTGAGGGTGGAGACCATGCCTCCGTTCACATAGAGCTTCAGAGAAGTCCCATCATACGTGCCCACCACGTGAGACCAGACGCCTGGAGTTAACGTGGCCGTCACTCGATTTGTGGCCCGGTCATTGACCCAGAAGCCAAAGGTATTGGAGTTCCCCAGTTGTCCTAAACCGAAACCGTTCGTGCCAGTCGTTCCCGTCGTCTTCGTCACAATGACGCCGTTGTTCGTTAGGCCACTGGTCGCTGGATTCACCCAGGCCTCGACCGTGATGCTGGTCGGCCGCAAGCTGCTTGCATCCGCCACCTCCACCACATCATCCACACCGTCCATGCTGAAAGCGCGCCCCACAGCACCCGCCGTGTAAGCCACTCCATTCAGTGACACACTCGGATGCGTCCCCAATGCATCACCAGGGCCATTTTCTCCCATCCACAGATTGATCACACCAGCAGGCAACTGTGGACCGACTGTCCATGTATAGGGCGAGGTGCCGCCCGTCGCGGTGAGGCTCTGAGAATAGAACGCATACTGCGATCCCGCAGGCAACGTCGTCGGGGAGATCGTGATGACTGGCTGTAAGAGTGCTTGGGTATAAGTCTGCGTTGCCGAGCAACCGGCAGCATCGGTCACCCGCAGCGTGAAGGTATAGTTCCCTGGCAGCGCTGAGGCATTCGGGGTGCCACTCAAGACACCAGCGGTGGATAAGTTCAGACCCGAAGGCAAGCTCCCGCTGCTGACAGCCCAGGTATAAGGAGAGGTTCCCCCGGTGGCACTCAGCGTGACGCTGTAAGGTGCATATTGAGTCGCTGAGGTCAAAGCATTGGGGCTGATGCTCAATACCGGACAGATGCGGAATCCAAAATCGATGGTGTTATCGATGTTCGTGGTTCCCGCTGAGCCGGGTTCGGTCGCGGGAGACAAGGTGATTAACGGGCTGAGCACTGCCGTTCCCAAACCACCCGCCTGGATACCATTGCTGTCATTGTCTTCACCGTTGTCAGCCGTATCATTCACCGCCGTGATGAGGGGGAAGCTGCTAGGAGGAGTCGGAATGCGAATCCGGTAAGTGCCTGCGGCATAGACGGAGAAACTGTAAATGCCCGAGGCGTTGGTCGTCGTGGTGGCCAACACGGCGTTGGTGCCACCGTTGAGAAGCTCCACGGTGACCCCGCTGATGCCACTTTCTGAGGCACTTTGATAAACACCATCCGAGTTGGTGTCGGCCCAGACAAGATTCCCCACCGTAAAGCCGCTCCACAGACCGAAGTCCACGCTCAGTTCGGTATCGGGATTGGTATCCCCATCGTTGACAGGCTCCGTGCCCAGAGCCAGCTCGATGACAGGGCTGAAGAGCGCTGTTCCAGGACCGCCGGGCTGACTCCCGTTGTTATCGTTGTTCACGCCATTGTCCAGCGTGACCGGAGTGCCGCTGGTCATGGGCAAATTGGCCAGAGGGGTGACCTTGACCACATACTTGCCAGGTGCCAATGCCGTGAAGTTGTAAGCTCCCGAGGTCGATGTGGTGGTGGTGGCCACCAGCACATCATCAGCATCACCCGCGATGTTGTCGTCCGAGGTGTAAAGTTGGACCGTGATACCGCCGAGACCGAGTTCGGTGCCATCGCGAACGCCATTGTTGTTGAGGTCGTTCCACACCAAGTTACCGAGAGTTAAGGTATTGGTCGGAGCCACCTGACAGAGAGAGACAAAGTCCACCGCCACAGGCCCGGTGCTGGATCCTCCGCTCAGCACAAAATTGGCGGTATTGATCTGGGCCGCTGTCGCCGATGCCGCAATACGGAAACGCCAGGTGAACTGCTGCCACTCCGGCTGGGTGCCGTTGGTGACCGCTTCAGACCAGTTGTTATACTCCGCCCCCGTGAAGCCGTTGATCGACGTGGTCGGCGTGCTGAAGCCGCAGCACTGAAGGCTGCCTGCGGCCGAGGCCTGCATTTCCGCCATCGGCACGCTGTAGTTTTGATACAATCCAGGACTGTTCCCCGTGATCACTTGGAACACTTGGGTGTTGGCCGTCAGATTCCAAAGAATGGACGCCGCCGCATCACTGGCATTGGCCGCCCAAACGGAAAGCTGATATTCCCGGCCCGCTTGGAGGACAGAACTCCATTCTCCCCCATTGGCCGCACGCAGACTGATGCCTGAACTTGTGCCCTGAAGCAGCACATGACGCCGGCCGTGCCGTGACTTGAAGCTCTCCACCCACGAGACACGGGCACTGCTGCCTGCCTGCACCTGCACACGTTGGATCGGTTCGCCGAGGCCACTGGTCCCATTGACACTGCCCACCCATTGATAGGCATTAACGCCCGTTCCGAAACCCGTCCCGGTGCCGTTGTAGGCCATCACACTCGTTGCTGTGCCAGTGCTATTGGGTAGCTGTTGAAATTCAAAACTTGGATTGTCGAACAAGTTGGTGACGTAGCATCCATCCAGGTTGGCAAAGCCAAAGTCCACGGTCGAATCGATGTCCGTGCTGTCCCCATCCACCCCCGACGCAGGTTCACCACCTGCCGTGAGAACGATCACCGGGCTTACGACCTGGGTGCCGCTGCCTCCAGGTTGCAGGGCGTTGCTATCGTCATTCACCCCGTTATCCAAGCTGACGGCAGTGCCGCTGACTGATGGGAAATAGAGCGGTGGTGTCGGAATCCTTACATAATAGCTACCAGGGATCAGATTCACGAACTGGTAGAGGCCATTGACATCGGTAAACACATCGGTGGCGGCCTTGACATCGTCACCCCCGCCATTCTCGCGGGTGCCATTCGAGCCCACCGTCCAGAGCTCCAGCCTCAGCCCCGAGATCCCACTTTCGGCGGACTGCCGCAGCCCATCATTGTTCATGTCCACCCAGACCTGATTACCAATGCCTAAACTGCGAGCAGACATGGTGTAGCTCCGAGAAGCCACACAGCCGCGGGCGTCAGTGGCACGGATGACGAAGCTGGCCGATGCTGTCGCGGTTGGGGTGCCGCTTATCACACCCGATGAACTCAAGGCCAGGCCAGCAGGCAAGGCCCCCGAGGTGAGTGACCAACTGATCGGGCTCGTGCCGCCATTGATGCTCAGAGTCTGGCTATAGGCGGCACCGATGTAGGCATCAGGCACCGTGGTTGTGCCAATGGAAATGGCCGGGCAGACGGGCTCCAAGGTGTAGGTGCGTGTTCCGGCACAACCGGTGAGATCTGACGCACGGACGGTAAAAGTCGTCCCGATGTTGTTGGAGGGCGTGCCGCTAATCACCCCGCTGGAAGAATTCAAGGATAAGCCCGCTGGCAGACTGCCGCTGGCAAGGCTCCAGGTATAGCCCTTCCACTGCGTGATCGGCTGGCTAGCGAACCCAGGCCCAGACCAGTAAACCATGGCCACCGCCCCACCACCATTTTCATAATACTCCACCTTCACCGGCACCGTTGTGCCTGCCGTAAGATTGACATTGGCCGCATAATTAGTTGGGGCTTGATCCTGCCACTGATCAATGATCAAGACGTTGTTTACCCACACCCGCAAGCCGTCATCACTGGTGGTCCGGATGGTGTAAAGCCCCGTGGACTCCGGCACCAAGTTGCCGGTCCAACGCACGGAAAATCCATTGGAAGGAAGCGCTGCATCCGGAGATCCATTCCCCCAATCAAAATTGATGGCCGCATCCTGCCGTGTCAGAATGAGCGTGTTAAAGTTCACCCCGGAGTAATACTCGCCTGTTAGGCCGATCGCAGGGGAAGCGCTCAATACCTGACTGTAAGCAGACCCCACAGTCGCGGTGGGCAAAGTCTCCGGTGTCACCGTGACGGCGGTGCAACCAGCGGTGATCGTGTAAGAACGGGTGCCTTCGCATCCCTTCCAGTCCCGAGCCCGCACGGTAAAGGTGGCCGACTCCGCCGTGGCCAGGGTGCCACTGATCGCCCCGGTATTGGGGTTGAGAGCAAGACCTACCGGCAGGGCTCCGCTCACCACAGCCCATTCATACGCCGTCCATTCCGTGACGGCTTTCATAGAGAATGAGGGACCAGACCATTCCAATCGGGCCACGGCATCTCCACCGTTTTCATAATACTCCATCCGGATGCTCACCGCCACACCACTGGTCAAACTGACATTGGCCGTGTAGCTCGTTGAGCCTTGATCTTTCCACTGATCGATCACCAAGACATCATTCACCCAAAGACGAACGCCGTCGTCAGACGTTGTCCGGAAGGTGTAGGTCCCAGTCGCCGACGGAATCACCTGCCCCGTCCAACGCACCGAGAACACATCTGTCGGCACGGAACTGTCTGGCGAACCGGTCCCCCAAGCGAAATCAATGGCGGCATCTTGACGGGTCAACAGCGGCGTGTTGAAGCTGGTGCCCTGGAAGTATTCGCCTTTGAGACCGCTGAAGTAATCACTGGTGAGGGTCTGGCTATAGGAGAGACCGGCTTGCCCTGGTGGGAGAGTGGTCGGATAGATGTTAATCGGCGAACAACCGGCGGAGAGCGTGTAGGAGCGAGTCGCCACACATCCATTCACATCGGTGGCTCGAAGGGTGAAAGTCGAAGACGCTCCGGCAGAAGACGTGCCGCTGATCACACCACCCGAGGTCATGCTCAGCCCTGCAGGTAAAGACCCTGTGCTGATGCTGAATGTGTAGGGCGAGGTTCCTCCTGACGCCGTCACGGTCTGCGAATAGGGGGTGCCCGCCGTGAGGTCGGCCAGGATCGAAGGGGCGATGGAGATCGCCGGACAGACCTTTAACGTCGCGGTAACGCTCCCCTGACAGCCGTTGGCATCCGTGGCGCGCAGCGTCAGGGCTACACCTCCGCCATTGCCTGTCGTCGGTGTGCCGCTCAGCAATCCAGAGGTGGGATTCAGCGTCAGCCCGGCTGGCAGAGTGCCACTGCTGACCGACCAGGTATAGGTCCCCGAACCACCCGTAGCGTTCAAGGTTTGACTGTAAACCACCCCGACATTCGCCGCCGGTAAGGTGCCTGGAGTCACGGTGACCGTAGGGCAGACCGGTGTCAGCGTGTAAGCGCGCTCACCTTGGCAGGTGTTCGAATCCGTGGCCCGGATCACAAAACTGGCCGATGACAAACTGGTGGAAGTGCCGCTGATGACCCCGGTGCTGGAATTGAGGCTTAAACCCGCAGGTAGGCTGCCACTGCTGACACTGTAAATGTAGGGTGTGGCACCTCCTGAAGCAGTGATGGTTTGCGTATAACTGGCACCCATGACTGGCGCCGCTGGAGAGGTGGGAGCCAAACTGATCACCGGACAGATGCGCAGCACGATGGCTCTCGAGACCTGACAGCCGTTGGAGTCCGTCGCCCGGAAAGTGATCGAAGTCCCTGCTCCATTGCTAACCGTGGGGGTGCCGCTGATCACGCCGGTCGAAGCCGCGAGAGACATGCCTGAAGGAAGGCTACCCGAGGTCACTACCCAGTTGTAGGGAGAGCTGCCGCCGGAAGCCGTCAAAGTCTGACTGTAGCTGACACCGACACCCCCGGCCGGTAAGGTGCTTTGATTGATCGTGAGGGTGGGGCAAGTCGGCGTGAGAGTATAGCTGCGCGTCCCCGTGCAACCGCTGGCATCGGTGGCCTGAATGGTGAAGGTGGCCGCCGTGGCGCTATTCGGTGCTCCGCTCAAAACACCGGTGCTCGCATTCAGCGTCGCCCATGCAGGGAGGCTTCCAGCACTCACCGAATAGGTATAAGGCGAGGAACCGCCGCTTGCGGTGAATGTCTGCGAATAAGCTGCACCTGTGACGGCTGTCGCCAGAGTCGTGGGACTCACGGTGATGGTCGAGCATTGAAGCGTGACTTGGTAATCTTCCACTTCCCCGAGACCATAAGCCCCGGTGGCAGGAACCGTAGCGAGAGAACTGAGTCTCAGACGGACCCCAATCGGCGCGCCCTTCACGGCCGTCGCCGGCACATTGATGGTAAAGCTGCGCGTCTGCACCGTGCCGCTTGTACTGATGGTCGTTTGCGGGATGACTTGCTCACCCGTCCCATCCAAGGCACCGTCGTTATTCCAGTCCATCCAGCCTGCCAGATAGGCATTGTTGCCGGTGTTGTTGTAGATGCTCAAAGTCAGCGTGCTGCTGGCCCCGAGCGTGAAGGAGGGCATCACCGTATCTTCATCGTCCGTGCCAGTGTTATCGTCTCCAGTCGCACTGCTGTTCGCGGGATTGGAAGTTTCTGCATCCGTCGGGTTGGTGCCGATCCGCAGATTGCTATTCACCACGCTGCTAGCGGCTGCAAAGGGGCCGTGATCACCATAGTCCACCGGAGCGGGCTGAAGCGCGACGAGGTAGTCCTCGACCTCACCGATGCCTGCAGCCCCCGTCGGCCCAGCATTACTCACGGAGGAAAGACGGAAGCGCATCCCCGCCATCCCTGTGGTCGCACCCGCAGGCACCGAAATGGAGATGTTTTGAGTGACCCCATTCGTGCCATTGGCAATCATTCGATTGGCGATCACTTGTTCTCCCGCATCCGTCAGATCGCCATTCAGGTTCGCATCCAACCAGGCACTCAGATAGACGGAGCTGCCTGAAGTGTTGAGCAGCTTCACAGGGATCACCACCGTGCTGCCTGCGGTCATGATTTCCGGCATCGTCACGCCGTCTTCATCATCGATGTCGTCGATATCATCACCATTCGCCGTCATGTTACTGCGCGGCTGGCTTTCGGTATCCACTTCATTGCCCAGGCGGATGGTGGTGCTCCAGGTGCTATTGGCCGACGCAAAACCAGCGTAGTCACCATAGTCCTGAGTGGAGGGCTCACAATCCGAGAACGATACCGCGTGAGGACCGTTTAAGCTGGTGGTCAGTGTGCGAATCAAGCTTCCTGTGCTCGAATACACATCCAATTCACTTTCGCCATAATCCACCACATACAGGTTTCCATCCGGGCCCCACTTGATCCCCGTGTAGGGATTCGAGCCTGAATCCAAGGTCACAAAAGTGCTGCGTGTGCCAGCCGGAAAGGTGATGGCATCCACCCTGCCATTGTTGGAGTTATTGTTCCTGACATTGACATACAGACGGCCATCCGGCCCCCAAGCCAATCCGCGCGGATATTCCCCCGCAGGCCATGTCGCCACCGTGGACTGTAGGGCACCACTGCTGTCGTAGATACGCAACGAGCCGCCCGAGATGTTCTGAGTGATGTAGAGTTTATTCGAAGCATCAAAGACCAACCCGGCAGGACTGCTGGTGCTCAGAACGGTTCCAAAGACATCGCCGGTCTGCTGATTGAAACGAAGCACGTTGCCGGCATTCTGGTTGGCAATGTAGATACTGGAGTCTTGAGCCACCGCCATCTGATACGGAAAGTTCAAACCCTTCCCAGAAGTCACCAGCGTGCTGATCAACTCACCCGTGAATGGGTTGTGCTTCGTGATGGTATTGGCAGATCCGTTGGCAATTAACAAGGTGTTGTCACTGACGCGATATCCATAGTTAGGCGAACTCAAGCCCGAAGGCGTCCACGTCGCTAAATGCGTCCCGGTATCCCCGCTGAAACGGCTGATGGTGTTGTTATTGTAGTTCACCACGACGACGGCAAAGGTGGGACATGCACTGGCCACATTGACCACATAGTCTTCCACTTCACCGACGCCACTCGACCCAGTGCTTCCTGGGCTGGTGCTGGTAGTCAGACGAATACGGCAGCCGATCGGCCCTAGGGTGGCATCCGAAGGAACGGTAAAATTCACCACGCGGTTGGCGTTGTTGGTGCCATTCGCGATCGACAAGTTTGTGGCAATCTGCTCCGTGGAAGACAGGACACCATCATCGTTCCAGTCCATCCACATGTTCAGGCGCGCGGTCGAGCCTCGGGTATTGGTCAGACGAAGGGTGGCGGAAGCACTCTGCCCCTGAACGAGAGATGTGAAGGTCACACCATCTTCATCATCGTCCCCGAAGTCATCGTCGCCCGTCGCGGTGTCATTGGTGATCGCGCCACCTTCGGCATCGATCAAGCTTCCGAGTTTCAACCGGCTATTGACCGTGCTGCTGGCGGTGCCAAACCGGCTGTAATCCCCAAAGTCCGACGAAGCACTGTTGATCCTGAGGGTGTAAGAACGTGTGCCGACACAGCCGTTCACATCCGTCGCACGCAGGGTGAGGGTGGAGTTACCCGATGAAGTCGGCAAACCGGAGATCGTGCCGTCCGATGAATTCAAGGTTAGCCCCGAAGGCAAGCTGCCACTGCTGACATCATAGACATGGGGAGGGGTGCCGCTGGAGGCAGAAACAGTCGCGGTGTAATTGAGGCCGAGCGTGCCGTTGGAAAAGGATGTGGGGCTGAGCGTAATGGTAGGGCAGACCACCAACTTCAAGTCACGGCTGCCCTGACAACCTGCGCTGTCGGTCGCTCGGAAGCTCAGGTTGGCCCCGGCATGGGCGCTTGTGGGTGTGCCACTGATCACGCCTGTCGAAGTATTGAACGACAAGCCAGTCGGCAAGGAGCCGCTGGTGATGCTCCAAGTGTAAGGAGCCTGACCACCCGAGACTGTCAGCGTCTGGCTGTAGCTCGTGCTGATCATCGCATTCGGCAGCGCCGTGGGAGCGATCACAATCGGACTGCAGAAGGGGTCGGTCGTATAACTGCGCGTGCCGTAGCATCCCTTGGCATCCATGACGCGTATGGTGAAAGAGGCAGCGGCGGAGCTGGTGGGCGTGCCGGAAATCACCCCGGTCGTCGCATTCAAGGAAAGCCCCCCGGGAAGACTGCCACTGGCCAATGTGAAAGTGTAAGGTGCCGTGCCGCCCGAGGCGGTGAGTGTTTGAGAATAGGGCGTGCCCAAGCTGCCGGAGGCCACCGTCGCTGGGTTCACCGTGATCGTTGGGCAACTTTGCTGGAACAGCATCGAGTCTTCATAGGTGAAGATGTTCGTCGCATAGATGCTCATCGTCAGACCATCGGCAGAGATACCATCCCCCCCGTTATACAGATTCCAGCCGTAATAGGCCGAGTCGATGGCCACGTGCCCGTCGGTGGTCAGCAGATTGATGAAGCTCGTGTAGGAGCTGTTTGGCGTCAGCCACATCACGGCAAAACTACCGTTGCTGGCCGTGGTATTGATCGAACCCAGAACGCGTCCGGTATTGCTAACGGCTCCCACAATTCCCCCTAGAGTGTCTGAAGGTTGCAGTAGCAAATTGGTTCTCGAGCCTAACAAGGTGTCATACACAAAAGGCGAAGAAACGTAGCTGCTTACAATTTCTGAGGAGCCCGCATAGCGCCCATCTGGACTCACTTTTCCGCCCTGGATCTTTTTGAAGGTCACTTGCGTGTTCCAGCCGGCAGCGATGCTCCCCTTCAGGATGCGGCCATTCCCATCGGTATCGATGACCAACAAGACGCTGCCGTCTGAAGAGGCATCCAACACTTGTTTGACCCCACTGATCACCGTGCGTTGTTTGCTGCTCAGATTCCAATATACCCCTTGGCTGGGGGTCGATCCCAAAGCGCCATCCGTGTCGATGGTGCCGAAGGCATGCGTGCTGCCTGCGGTAATGGCGCAGGGGATGGCGGTGATCGTGGGACTTGTCGCACTGTAAAGCGAGGTCACCGTGCCCGCGCTACGATCATAAAACCATGGGATGATATTGACGGTGCCACCGACGGTCCATTTCTCATAACCAACAACATCCCCCTCATCATTAACGTCTTGCCCAAGGGCATATGCATGCGTGCTATCCACTTTAGCAATGTCCGTCACCACCGGTAGGGTGGTGGTCATCAAGAACCCGCGGGTGGTGCCGCCAAACCTAACCCCTGTTGCATAACGGCCGTCTGGAGAAATGGCCATGATGTCTTGGGACTGATAATAACCCTGGCCGCCTAACACATCTTTGCCGATGCGTGTCACCTTATACTGGCTACCCACCGTTTGGGCCGAAAGCTGAGCGCCAAAGAAAATGCCGACCGCGAAGAGACCTAGAATCCTCCCTATCACACAAGATCTTAAGATAGCATTCTTAAACGACGCCGAAAACGCGTCGCTCCAGAATCCCCAAAGCCCAAAAAGAATGCCCATTTGTAGTAGAATGGGAGCATTCTAGTCACACTCAATATAATTTCAATAATTTTTAACTTTATAATCAGGAGATCTTAAGCTTCAGCAAAACCGTCATATTCCGACTGAGGCACAGGATGCCCCAGCCGAAGTATAAAGTGCCACTCAGCACCCCCTTCAAATCAAGCGCCACGGAGCTTCGACACATCATAGAGGCTCATCATCGCGGACAAGACCTCCTCACGCCGCCCCTCCTTGAGGGCAGCAAAAGTGGTGTGGTTTCCTGGCTGAAATTTAAAATGCCCGCTGCGCGTGCGGCGCAGAGCCGTGAGATGAGCCCCGCAGCCCAGGGTCATGCCGATGTCATGGGCGTAGGTGCGCACGTAGAACCCCTTGCTACAGACCACGCGGAAATCCACGTCTGGCACCGCGATCTTGTTGATCTGATAGTCGTAAACCCGGACGAAGCGCGGCTTCCGCTCCACCTCTTGCCCCTGACGAGCCAACTTGTAGAGGGGCACTCCATCGATCTTGATGGCGCTGACCATGGGCGGAGTCTGATAAAAATCTCCACGATAACAATCGAAGGCGTCACGGATTTGAGCTTCCGTGAAGTCTGGCACCGGCTTTTCTTCCAGGATCTGTCCTTCCCGATCCTGAGTGCTGGTCGTCGCGCCCAGGCGGAAACTGCCTGTGTATTCTTTATCCTCGCTCATCAGGAGGTCCTGCAGTTTCGTGCCATTGCCGATCACCAGGATCAGCATGCCTGTAGCCATGGGGTCCAAGGTGCCACAATGACCGATCTTCTTGGTATTGAGGCAGCGGCGGGCGACCGCCACCACATCGTGGGAGGTCATGTCAGGATCTTTGTCCACTAGGAGGACACCATTAAGCGAGTCGTCGGACTTCATGTTCTAAAGCTGTCAAAAAAGTTTCTGTGGCGGCTTCGATCGGCCCTCTCATACGGGCACCTGCCGCCATCCGGTGGCCACCACCGCCGAATTGGGCACACACGGCGGAGACATCCAATCGCTCATCCTTCGAGCGGGAACTGACGCGGATTTTGCCATCGGGCATTTCTTCGAAGATCACAGCCGCCACCACACTGTCGATCATCCGCAGCGTGTCGATCAGGCCTTCCGTATCCCCCGACTGCACCTGAACTTCGTCCATCAGCCTGCGGGTGAACTTCCAACTGGCGATCCGCCCTTCGGACCGGATATCCATCTCATTCAGCATGGCACGCAGGAGTTGCAGACGCCGCACTGGCTGTGTCTGATAGATTAACCTTGCTAATCTGGCCGTATCCAACCCCGCTTTCAGCATCTCCGCCACGATTTCGTGCGTGCGTGCCGTCGTGCTGGAAAATTGGAACGACCCCGTATCGGTGATGATCGCGGTGTAGAGATGCTGTAAAACCGCATCCGTGAGGGGGAAATCACCCGCTTTGAGCAGCTCGTAAACGATCTGCCCCACCGCAGGCTGAACACCATCCACGTGATTGAGCTGCCCGTAGCCAGGATTGGCTGGATGATGATCAATATCAATGAGCAACGGAGCTCTAGCCAAAGCGGCTTTGGTTTTCTCTCCGAGGCGCTCGTGCGTCGCCGTATCCAGAGCCACGGCCACATCAATCTCAAAATCGGCGTAAGGAGGTGTCAGAATAGTGGCCACCTCCGGAAGAAACGTCAGATTGGAGGGCACCCCATCCTCCAGCAGGGCATAAACGGTCTTACCCGCTGCCTGCAGACTCAGGGCCAGGCCCATCACCGAGCCGACGGCGTCGCCATCCGGCCGGACATGCGCAGCAATAGCCACACTCCGAGCAGAGCGGAGCGCCTCAGCGATCTGGGAAAGCGGTGTAAGCATGGCGAGAAATTGGCGGGGTGTTCACAAAGCACTGACCGGGAAAGCTGCAAGAGAAGATTACACCTCTCCGCGAGAGCTGGTGAGTGTTTAAAGGCTCATATTGAGCTTCGATTTTGCCTCGCGCTCGTCTGCGCCTTGAGATTTTTCAGGTTTGGGTTACCTCTTCCCCACGCATGAATTGGCTGGCTCATTTGTTCCTTTCTGAACCCACGCCTGCCTTCCGCATCGGCAATCTCCTGCCTGATCTGGTTTCATTCACCGCTTTAACGGACCTTCCTTCGGAATATCAACGCGGCATTCGACAGCATCGGAAAATCGACGCTTTCACCGATGCTCACCCCGTCTTCAAGCGCAGCGTGCAGCGATTAGGCCCGAGTTTCAGGCGATTCGGAGGCATCTTGATGGATGTGTTTTATGACCACTTTCTGAGTCGAGCTTGGGCCAGCTACAGTCCCACGCCGTTGGCAGACTTTACGAATGAAGTTTACGCCTCCTTTGAAAGCCGTTGGCAGGAAATCCCCTCTGAAGCCCACGCGCCCCTCCAGGGCATGCGTGAATACAATTGGCTCTGCTCGTATGGAAACATGCGGGACCTTGAGATCACCCTCCAACGAATCGGCCGCCGCTTCCGTAGGCCAGTCGATCTCGCAGCAGCCATGCCCGTTCTACAGGAGCATTACGGCGCCATTCATGCGGACTTTGAGGAGTTTTTCCCCATCCTCATCGAGCACGTGGCGGAGACACCACCCGTCATCCTCACTTAAAGTCAGGCTCTTCCTCGCCTTCTGGTAGGGGATCTGCAGGAGGGGGCAGATTGTCCAGGGCATTGATGATGCGGACGCCTTTTTCCACCGACTTATCCAGGCGGAAGAAAATCTGCGGGGAGTTCTTCATGATCACCCGCTTGTGCACTTCCTTTTGGATGAAGCCACGGTCTTTGTTCAGCTTCTCAATGATGGCCTCTTCGTTCCCTTTGGTGCTGATGATGCCCACGTAGGCAAAGCATTGCTTCAGGTCGGGGGTGGCACGGACCTCGTGCACCGTGAGGATGGCATTATCCATGCGGTAATGCCTCTCCAGCACCATGCTGAGTTCACGTTTCACCAGTTCGCTGACGCGTTCGACTCGTTGGGACATAAGGGTAAAAGAATGGGGAGACGTTCAGGTTAAAGACTGCCAAACAGCGGGTTTCGTTGGAATGAAACCCGCCGGGAGAAACCTTGAACCTCGAACACTTAGAGCGATTGAGCGAACTTCTCGAGCTCGTAGCACTCGATGACATCGCCTTCTTCGTAGTCGCTGAAACCTTGCAGCTTGATACCGCACTCGAGACCGTTGCGGACTTCAGGCACTTCGTCCTGGAAGCGGCGCAGGGTTTCGATGCTGCCATCGTAAACGGCCTGACCATCACGCAGCACACGAGCGCGCTGTTTGCGGTCGATCCGGCCATCGGTGACCAAGGAACCGCCGACATAACCACGGTTCACCTTGAAGACCTGCTTGACCTTGGCATGACCGAGCACTTTCTCGCGGGTCAGCGGGTCGAGGAGACCGGTCATGGCGTCCTTCACCTGATCCACGAGTTCGTAGATGATGGAGTAAAGCTTGATCTGCACGCCTTCACGCTTAGCCACACTGAGGGCCTTGTTTTCCACCTTGGTATTGAAACCGATGATGATGGCGTCAGAACCGGAGGCCAGAAGCACATCAGACTCCGTGATCGGACCCACATCGGAATGGAGGATCCTTTGGTTGATCTTGTCGCTGGTGATATCGCCCAGGCATTTGACGATGGCTTCCACGGAACCCTGCACGTCGGCTTTGAGCACGAGTTTGAGGGTCTTCTTGTTGCCTTCATCAATGCTATTGAAGAGAGATTCCAGAGTGGAGCGGCGGGTCACAGCCAGCTTCTTCTGGCGAGTTTCCTCCAGGCGCTCCTCGCTCAGTTTCTTCACCGAGCGTTCGCTGTCCATCACGACCACCTCGTCACCGACGTGGGGCATGTCGCTGAAACCGACGAGTTCCACCGGCATACCTGGACGCACTTCTTTGATAGGAGCGCCGCGATCATTGATAAGAGCCTTGGATTTACCCCAATGCGGACCGCAAATGAACGGCTGGCCCACTTTCAGAGTGCCCTGACGCACAATCACGGTGGCCACAGGCCCCTTGCCTTCCACCATGGAAGACTCAATGACTGTTGCGCGTGCCGGAGCTTTCGGGTCGGCTTTCAATTCAAGCACTTCGGCCTGGAGGGCCATGGTTTCCAGCAGGCTTTCGATGCCCTGGCCTGACTTGGCGGAAACCTCCATGCACTCGGTGTCGCCACCCCAATCCACCGGTGCAAGACCGATGTCCTGAAGCTGAGACTTCACCCGCATGATGTTGGCGGCCGGTAGATCGCACTTGTTGATGGCCACCATGATGGTCACATCAGCCGCCTTGGCGTGGTTGAGCGCCTCACGGGTCTGAGGCATAATGCCATCGTCTGCCGCCACCACGAGGATGACGATGTCTGTGACATTGGCACCACGGGCACGCATGCCAGAGAAAGCGGCGTGGCCAGGGGTATCGATGAAAGTGATCGGCTTACCATCATGGAAGACGCTGTAGGCACCGATGTGCTGCGTGATCCCCCCCGCTTCACCTGTCACCACATGCGTCTTGCGGATCGCATCCAGCAGAGAGGTCTTACCGTGGTCAACGTGACCCATGAAAGTAATGATCGGAGCACGCAGCTCAAGCTTATCTTCTTCGACCTCTTCCACCACTTGCGGTGCAGGCTCGACGATGACTTCCTCGACCTTGTGAACACCTGCACCTTTTTCGCGTTTTTCGCGCTCGAGGTGGAAGCCATGTTTTTCACAGACTTTTTCTGCGACATCGATCTCGATGGCCTTGTCAGCATTCGCCACGAAGACCTTCAGAGCGATCAAGTCCGCAATGACTTTGAAGGGACGCAGGCCCATCTTCTCCGCCAATTCCTTGACGATGATCGGCGGCTTCAGGTGAATGATTTTTTCACCCGCGTCATTGGTTTCAAATTCTGGAGCCGCAGATTCGGGCTTCGGAGCCGGGGCTGCCACCGGCATTGGCGCTGGTGGCGCAGGCATGGCTGCCACAGGCCCGGGCTCACGGATGGTCGAGATCGGCGGCAGTGAGGTGCTTTGGTCCGCCGGGCGGCGACGCACCTTGGGTTTTTCACCTTCCTCAAACAGGTTCAGCGCCTCACGCTTGTGGTCATCCAGCGTCTTCTTGGGGGCTTCAGCAGCCTTTGCTGGAGATGCCTTCGCTGGCACCGGAGCGGGCTTGGCACCGATGTGTGGCAGAGGTGCCATGTCACGGCGGGGAGTCCGGCTCTTGGGCTTGTCGTCTTCCTCAATCAAATCGAGCACTTTCTTTGCCCCGGGTTTCTTTTGGGCAGTGCTCTCCGCTTGTCCGCTCGCGTCAGCTGGGCTGTCGGGAGTGGTTTTGGCGGGTTTGGATGAGGAGGATCGGCTTGGCATGAGATACGTGAGTCTTGCGAACGGCGGGTCGGGCTGTCGGAGTGAAATTTGAAAAACTGGAGGATGCGTAGATCATAACCTACGCGTTGGGGATGTAAGCTGCAACGCGCTCGTAGACCTGTTCTGCGAGCTGGCGGTCACCGAGAGCGTCGGTAATGGAGTCGATGTCTTCTTGCTGAAGGGTTTCCACAGCCCCCAGACCAACCTGAGCCAGTCGGCGAGCGGTTTCGATATTAATACCAAGGGCGCGTTCCAAATCATGAGCCGCGGTATCAAGCTGGCCTTCGAAGACTTCGGCGGCATGCTCATCACGTTCAATGCTCAGTTCCATCCCGACGAGACGGGACGTCAACCGCGCATTCTGGCCACGACGACCAATCGCCTTGGATAGATCTTCTTCGCTCACCGTCAGGCGTGCGGCTTTGTGATCTGGAGAAACCTGAATGGAAAGCACCTTGATGGGCTTTAGAGCTTCGCGAATGAATTCGGCAGGGTCCGACTTCCAGCGGATGATGTCCACCTTCTCATTGTTCAACTCACGAACGATGTTTTTAACGCGAGCTCCACGCAGACCGACGCAGGCCCCCACGGGGTCCACCTTATCATCAGCGCTGTGCACAGCCACCTTCGTGCGATAACCCGCCTCGCGGGCGATGCTGGCGATCTCGACGGTGCGGTCACCGATTTCGCTGACTTCGAATTCGAAGAGACGACGGACGAAGTTCACGTGAGCACGGCTGAGCACGATCTCAGGGCCACGAGCCCCTTCACGTTCTACCGCCTTCACATAGAAGCGCATGCGATCACCCGGAGTATAGTCCTCTGTGGTGACGCGCTCTTTGGAAGGCATCACGCCCTCAAACTTGCCAAGGTCCACAATCACATCGGACTTATCAAAGCGGCGGATGGTGCCGTTGACGACATCACCGGTGCGATCCTTAAACTCGTCGTAAAGATTTTCCTTTTCGGCCATGCGCAGACGCTGGAGCATGGTCTGCTTGGCCGTCTGAGCCGCGATACGGCCCATGTTCTTGGGGGTCACCTCTAGATCGATCTCGTCGCCCAGCTCGGCGTCTTTTTTAATCAACCGGGCTTTCGCCAGCGGAAGTTCTTCCCAGGGATTGGAAACGGTTTCAACGGCCAGCAGCTTTGCCCAGGCCTTGATGGTGCCCTTGTCAGGATCAATATCAATGCGCAGCTCACGGGCTGGACCGATGCTCTTCTTCGAGGCCGCGAGAAGGGCTTGGGAAAGGGCTTCGACCATCTTATACCGGTCAATCCCCTTCTCTTTCTCGTAGTAATCGAATAGTGCTTTGAGTTCGCTGATCATAAAAATGGTAGCCCTACCAGACAAAAAAGAGCGGGGAAGACCCCACTCTTGCCAAAAAACAGTGCCTTGTTCCGGTAAAGGAATCGCAATTGTAAATCACCGAGACATTTCGGCAAGCCGAAATTCAGATAGACTTTTAGTCACTCAATTAGGGAAGAGCTATCGGGGTTTCTGGGATGCAGGGCACGGTATCCGCCTGAGCCCGCCACTTTCTTCGAGGCTCCATTTGGCACTGGTAGTCTCTGTGATAATGTCCCCACCTCATGGCCCTTCTCCGCGTCGAAAATCTGCAAGTTCACTTCCCCATCCGCAGCGGTTGGTTCGGGAAACGCGATGTGGTGAAAGCGGTGGACGGAGTCAGCTTCGAGGTCACTGAAGGTAAAACCTTGGGACTGGTCGGCGAAAGTGGCAGTGGAAAATCCACCGTTTCCCGGGCGCTCTTGAAGTTGATCCAGCCCACCGGCGGCAGCGCCTATTATAAAGATCAGGAAATTCTAGGCTTAAGCGAAGAAGCGTTCCGCCCTCTCCGGAAGGAGATGCAGATGATTTTCCAAGATCCCATCGGCTCTTTGAATCCGCGAATGACGATTGAATCCATTCTAGCGGAGCCGCTGACCATCCACTTTCCTAGCATGACCCGCAAACAGCGCCGGGATGTCTCAGCAGCGCTCCTGCACCGAGTCGGCCTACCTGTGGACTCGCTCCAGCGTTACCCGCATGAGTTCAGCGGCGGCCAACGGCAGCGTATCGGCATCGCCCGCGCTCTGGCCGTCCAGCCGAAGTTTCTTATCTGTGACGAGCCCGTCAGTGCTCTGGATGTCAGCGTCCAAGCCAGCGTCCTCAACCTCCTGAAGGATCTCCAGGCAGAATTTAAGCTCACTTATCTTTTCATCGCCCATGATCTGGCCGTTGTGCGGCACATGAGCGATGATATTATCGTCATGAATCGCGGCGAGGTCGTCGAAAGCGGCCCCGCTGACGAGGTCTGTGAGCGACCACAGCATGACTACACGCGCAAGCTGCTGGCCTCCATCCCCGCCTAACCTTTAGGCTCAGCCACTTTCGTCCATGACCCCTCTTTTCAAAAAGTTTCTCGGCATCAATTGGATCTTGATCCTGACGATGCTGGGCCTGCTCTCGTTCGGCATTTACGCCATCTACAATGCCTCCTACTTCCGGGATGATTCCGGCGTGCTAAGCCTGCACACCAAGTGGAAAGACCAGATGCGTTGGATTGGCCTCGGTCTCCCCTTCCTTTTCGTCACAGCTCTCATTGATTACAAGTGGGTCCGCTGGGCGTGCATTCCTCTCTATCTGGCCGGTTTGGGTGGATTGATCTACCTCCAGCTTTTCGGGGTCGAGGTGAAAGGAAACCTCGCGTGGGTGACCATTGCCGGCGTCAATGTGCAGCCGTCTCAGTTCGCCATCATGTCTGGCATCGTGATGCTGGCCGTTGTCTTCGGAGAGCTGCCGCGCATCTGGCCCGTCTTCCGGCGCCCGTGGTTGCGCTTGATGGTCGCCGGAGTGGTCGCAGGCATCCCGGCACTCATGGTGATCAAGGAGGACTTCGGCTCAGGTCTTGTCTGGGGCCCCGTCTTCCTCTCCATGATGTTGGTGGGTAGCATCCCTTTCCGCTACATGATCACCCTCATCCTCGGTGCCCTGTGTGTGATTCCGATCATGTATTTCTTTGTGCTGAAACCTTATCAGCAGGCCCGTATCGATACCACGTGGTATATGATCACCAACCAGTTGGATAAGGTGGATAAACGAGGCGACGGTTGGGTGCCGACTTTCGTTCAGATCGCCGTCGCATCCGCTGGTTTTGAGGGTAAAGGCCCCATGTCCGAGAAGGTGCCTGACCATGGCACCATCCACCGCCAGTTTTTCCCTGCGACCGAAGCCCACAGTGACTTCATTTTCGGCGTGATTTGTGAAGAGTTCGGCTTCCGGGGCGCTGTGCTACTGCTCACAGGCATCGCGCTGCTCTTGATCCAAGGAGTCTTTATGGCGTTTTATGCCCGAGACCAAGTGGGTAGGCTCTTGGTCGTGGGGGTGGTGGCCATGTTCTTTGCCCACACTTTCCAGAATGCCGGGATGAATCTGGGCATGCTGCCGGTGATCGGTTTGCCCCTGCCCTTCATCAGTTACGGGGGCACGTTCATGATCGTGACTTTGTTCCTGATGGGAATGATCCAGAGTGTCTGGGTGCATCGTAACATTTCTCCCGTCCGCAAAAAGACCGTCGGCGGCCGGGAACTGCGTGATGTCGATGATGACGATTGATTCGTCGCCAAGCCCCCAGCCCAGAATTCCTTTACCATGTCCATAGCTACCCGTCGCGGAGACCAGGGAGAGACCGATCTGCTTTTCGGCCACCGCACCAGCAAAGCCCACCCGCGCGTGCATGCTCTGGGAGCTGTGGATGAACTCAATGCGGCACTCGGCCCCCTGCGCATTTCAGCCCTCAAGGCCGAGACAAGGCAGGTCGTAGAAAAAGTCCAGCCCCTCCTCATCAGCCTCATGGGTGAGCTCGCCACACCCGTTGGCATGGAAGGGCGCTACGCAGCCACCCACTCCGCTTTCAGCAGCGACCATGTGGCTTGGTTGGATGAATGGGTCGCAAAACTCGAAGCTTCAGGTGCCTTGCAGTTTAAAGGTTGGGCCTTGCCAGGCGAGGCTGGCATCATGAGCGGCGCTTATGCCGATCTCGCCCGCACCGCCTGCCGCCGTGCCGAGAGATCGGTGGTGGACCTCGTTGGTAGCGATCAGGAAGTGGCCAATCCCGAAGTGGTGCGGTTTCTCAATCGCCTCGCCGATGTGCTTTGGCTCTTGGCACGCTGGGAAGAGAGACCTCCCCAGGACTTAGCTTAACTGACTCCGCTACAAACCAATCTTCTGGCCGATCCTCCAGAGATGTCCCTCTGTGCGGATGAGAAAATCATCTTCCACCACCGCATAGGAGGCCAGAGAACGCTCCGCGAGATCATTCTTGGCCAGAATGCGGAAGGTCTTGCCCGGCTGCACCACCACGCCCAGCCCCTTTTCATCCTGGAGATAGAGCCGACCATCGGCCGCTAGAATGGAGGCGCTGATGGGCCCTGTGCAGCGTTCTTGATAATGAATCTGCCCAGTTTTGGCATCGGCACAGGTCAGCACCCCGTTATCGGCGACGAAGTAGATTTCGTCCCCCACGACAACCATGCTGGGATTATGCGGCACCAGTTTCTCGATCTTCCACACCATGTGAGTATCCGTCACGTCCCCCTGCCCATCCGCCCGAATGGCTAGAGCGACAGGCTTGTTATAGCCGGTGCTGAGGTAGATCATTCCGTGGGCATACAGAGGCCGAGGCACCACCGAATAACCTTGATCGTAACGCGCCTTCCAGATCTCGTTGCCTGTCTGCGGATCCAGCGCATTGACCACCCCACTGCCTGCGCTGATCAACTGCCGCTGGCCGTTGACCTCGATCACGAGCGGTGTGCTGAAGGAGAACTTGTTCTTGGCATCACTCACCCGATCAAATTTCCAGCGCTGAGCCCCTGTGTTCTTATCCAGTGCGATCACCGCCGGATTGGCTTCTGCATCGGCGCTGTAGATGAAGAGATCCCCTTCAATCACCGGGCTACCCCCATTCCCGTGCACAGGCTTGTAGGCGAGAGATTGCGTCTTCCAGGCCACACTCCCATCCATGGCATTCAGACAAGCGCTGCCCTGATGTCCAAAGTGGACGTATATCTTCCCGTCATTGTAAACAGGGGTCGGGCTGGCGTGACTGTTCTTCTTATGAACGGATGGAGCATCTTTGCCCTGATGAAATATCTCCACATCCCAGATCACCTTCCCGTCCACCGTCTGTAAACAGAGCGCGCGCAGGCTGCGCTCGGCATCAGGTTTTTCGTCCCCACCCACAGGCACGGCCGTGGTGAGATAAATGCGATCTCCAATCACAACCGGCGAGGACCAGCCGATGCCCTGCAAGGGCACTTTCCACAGGATATTCTTCCGCACGGTCGGGCTCCACTCCACAGGCAACCCCGTGGCAGCCGACTGTCCCTGGTGGGTAGGCCCACGAAATTCGGGCCAATCTTCGGCAGAAGCCATACAGGGAAAAATCAGAGAGAGAAACAGCCAACGCATAAGAGAGAAGGTAAGGGACGAAACAATGACGTTAACCGCTGAGCAGTCCTATCTTCAAAACAGACTGTAAATGAAAGGAGCAATGACACTGCCCTTGGCAAAAACGAGCACCGCCCCTAGCAACAACAACAGCATCACCAGAGGCATCAGCCACCACTTCCCAGACTTTGCCACAAAAGTGAGGAATTGTTGAATGATCTGAAAGCGTTTCATGGTTTGGATCGGTGCAAGGTTAAAAGAGTTGTTCGTGATGCTTGGCGTCCCGGGGAGGTTTTTTTTCCCACAGACTGGTGCGTTCTTTTCCCTGCCGCATTTTCATGAACGACAGCCCGAAAATTCTTCCCAAAAGATGGGTGGGAATAACCACCAACGTAAATAAAAGGATCAAGACCACACGAGACATCACCCACCCCAGGCAGAGGGATAGAAACATCCAACCCAGATAGGGCATGCGCAGGGATTGCGGTCGGACGATCGTGAGGCCGAGCAAAATAAAGGCAGCAGCACCGCAAGCCCAGATCACCCCGGTGAAGTGACCGTGCTTCCACCACGATAAAAAAGCCACCCCAAGTGTGACCGCAGACATCAGCCCGCCGAAGCGCTTCATGGCCGAGGCGCTGTGATCGACTGCCTTGAGTTCTTCGAGTATGACATTGCCCCGCGCCATGATCAGTCGAGTTGAAATTCATCCCTCCAGTTTTCGGTTTCCTCCCAGGGGGGCTGCTCTTCTTTGAAAAGGAGGAAGGGCCCGATCACCAGGACATCCATGTCCGTCCGCATGAAGCAAGTGTAAGCCTGCGCTGGCGACTCCACCACCGGCTCTCCTCGCAGATTGAATGAGGTATTGACCAGCAGAGGGCAGCCGGTCTCTTTTTCAAACTGAGTGATCAATGCATGAAAGACAGGGTGAGTCTGATCATCCACACTCTGAATCCGAGCTGAACCATCCACATGCGTCACGGCAGCGATGGTGGAGCGAGGGATCTTCAACTTACTCAGCCCCGAGTGATTATGGTCCAAATCTGCATCCACTGGCAAACGGTGAGATTCAGCCACCGGAGCCACTAACAACATGTAAGGGCTTGGCCTGTCCAGATCAAACCACTCGGCCTCCCGACCTGCCAAGATGGCCGGAGCAAAGGGACGGAACCCCTCTCGGAACTTGATCTTCAGATTCAGTCGGCTTTGCATATCCGGCTGGCGTGGATCGGCTAAAATGGAGCGAGCCCCCAAGGCACGTGGCCCATACTCCATCCGGCCTTGAAACCATCCCACGATTTTAGCCTGCTTCAAACACTGGGTGGTGCGCTGAGTCAGTTCATCGATAGAGCCGCAGGAGTGAAACGAGGCGTTGAAACCATTGAGCGTCGCTTTGATTTCCGCTTCATTATATTCGCTGCCGAGATAAGTCCCCTGCTGCCAATCTTGGCCGACCGTGATTTGCCGGGGTTGATCCAGGTAATGATGGTGCACGGCCAAAGCAGCGCCTAGTGCTCCGCCTGCATCCCCAGCCGCAGGCTGGATGTAGATGTCTTTAAAAATCCCCTCTCTCAAGAGCTTACCATTCGCCACGCAGTTCAGAGCCACTCCACCCGCTAAGCAGAGGTATTTTTCCCCGGTTTCCTTTTTCACATGCCTCGCCATTCGCAGGATGATTTCTTCTGTTACCACCTGAATCGAGCATGCGATGTCCATCTCTCGTTGCGTCAGAGCCGACTCAGGTTCTCTCGGTGGCCCGCCCATGAGATCGTTCATTTTGGCACTCGTCATTCGCAGGCCTGCCGCATAATCGAAGTAGGCCAAATTCATCGCAAACGAACCATCGGCCTTGAGGTCGATCACATGCTCCAAGATGGTTTGGACGTAACGAGGCTCTCCATACGGGGCTAACCCCATCAGCTTATACTCCCCCGAGTTCACCTTAAAACCAGCGAAATAAGTGAAGGCCGAATACAATAAACCCAGAGAATGCGGAAAGCGCATTTCATGGAGGATCTTCACCCGATTGTCACTGCCCACCCCGAAAGAAGCCGTCGCCCACTCTCCGACTCCATCCAGCGTGAGCACCGCCGCACGCTCAAATGGAGAAGGGAAAAAGGCGGATGCCGCATGCGACTCGTGATGCTCCGCAAACAGGACCTGTTTGTCCCATCCCAGTTCTTTGGCAATCACTTGCGGTAACCACAGCTTCTCTCCCAGCCACGTCGGCATGGCCATCATGAAGGCTTTCAGGCCCCGGGGAGCAAACGCCAAATGGGTCTCCAAAATGCGCTCGAACTTCAGGAACGGCTTCTCATAGTAAGCCACGTAGTCCACTTGATCGATCGAGAGTCCCGCATGCTTCAGGCAAAACTCGACCGCATGATGTGGGAAACGATCATCGTGTTTCTTCCGGCTAAAGCGTTCTTCCTGAGCAGCCGCGAGCACCTGCCCGTCTTCGAGGAGGCAAGCCGCCGAGTCATGGTAGTAAGCAGACAAACCTAGAACTCGTTTCCGGCTAACCATTGATTTAAACGCAGTCGATTGCGTCTTGAACTTTCCATATAAGCATCCAAAATCCCCCCATCAACCTAAAAGCACGATAGGTGAGGCCTGACACTATGTTTGATTTGACTGGCATCGTCCGTTCATTTTCATCCCGTCAGGTCACAGGCTGGAGCGGGCGGCGTGTTCTGATTATTCATGCCATCTTGATGGCTGGTTGTGGTTTCGCATTGCTAGCTATTCTGCGGCCCAGTGCTCAATCCATCCCATTTTGGCTCGGTTGCAGCATCGTGATGACAGCGCTACTGGAAGGCGTGCTAGCGGTCAGACTGCCCCATGGCCCAATCCTGTCAAATCTCCGCCTGATCGCGGGTAACTGCCTGATGTTCGCCGTCATGTTAGGTGCCGCCGAGATCGCCTTCCGCATCATCGGTTTCGACTTCAATCAAACCACTGACTCTCGCGCCGAATACCCTCCCTGCTTTCGCATGGCTGAGCAACCTTTGGGCGATGTTTACTTCCAGAGAGGAGGGCCGTTCACCTGGACTGGCAAGCCCCTCCAATCCTTGCTCCGGCTCAAGCATGGCCTCGATAATGCCTATGCTGAAGAAGCGGCCATCACCCTGAGTTATGATCGGGATGGGTTCCGCAATCCACCTGATCTCAATGACTGGAATATCGTCGTCGCAGGCGACTCGTTTGTCGAATCCGGTTCCTTACCTTTCGATCAGATTTTCACCAGTCAGGCCGCTCGTCTTTTAGGCAAACCCATCCGTAACCTCGGTGTTTGTGAAACAGGACTGCTCTCCCACAGCGAATTTCTGAATCGCTTCGGTAAAAGTGTTTCCACACGCCACGCCGTTCTATCGTTTTATGACGGCAATGATGTGCGCGATACGGAACACGAAATGGAAGATCTGAGGCGGTATCAAACGACTGGGCAACGCCCATCAAGAGAGTCTCCGCCACAGAGTTCCCTCGCAATGGCCGCCTATCAGCTTGCCAAGGCCTATTGGTCACCTTCCCCAGGCCAGCAGTATCAGGACGCTTGGCTCGTTGCGGCCGGAAAAGAACACCCCATCACGCTCAGACCTAGCCCGACCCCGCTAGATCCCGAAAAAATGACGCCACAACAAAAAGCGGCATTGGAAAGTGCGATCGCCAAATGGGCTGCAACCGCAGAGCGGTTGGGACTTAGGCCTTGGTTACTCTACATCCCCGCTAACAATCGCACGTATCACGGATTGATCAGATTTTCGTCTCGCACCGATCCCTCAGCACGGGTTTGGCAACCGGGAACTTTACCCGAGTTTGTCCAGGCACTCTGTCAAAAACACGGTGTCAGTTTCATCAATACCTATCCGACTCTCCGAGAGGCCGCAGAAAAGGGTACGCTCGTTTATAACCCCATTTTAGACACGCATCTGAACCAGGAAGGCTCTCGCCGCATCGGCGAACTTTTGGCCAGCCAACTTTCACAAGCACCACCCCTCGCCTCGAGAAAACCGCGTTCATGAGTTTGCTGCCAAAAATCGTGCAAGGATCAGCCATGCATGTGGTTGAGCAAGCGATTCGTTTGACTTGCGCATTATGGCTGACCCCCCGGATGCTCAACTATCTGGGAGAAACGAATTACGGACTGTGGGGACTGCTGACCTCGATCTTCACCCAATTCGTATTGTTAGATCTAGGGTTATGCACCTCGATGCCACGTTTCCTTTCACGTGCCATCGGTCAAGGCAATACCGAGGAGCTATGTCGCAGTGCTAGCACAGGCACAGCGGGCATGTTCATCATCGGTGTTTTAGCCCAAATCGCCGGCGTCGTCACCTGGTTCGGTCTGCCATGGTTTCTCAAGGAATCACATGAACTCGGTGAAGCCCGGAACGTCGTTATCGCCCTCATGGTCACGTCATTGACATTCTGGTTGGGCCGACCGCTGATGCTACACCTGCAAAGCCAGCTCCGGCGTGATCTTATAGCCCTCGCCTCCATCATGAGGTTGCTGATTACCACCCCCTCGGTTGCATGGGCTTTGTCAAATGGCCGTGGCATCGAGACCGTAGCCTGGATTCATGCCCTAGGGGCGCTCGGTGAATTGATCCTGTTCTTCTTTTTTGATCGGGCTTTTTTTCGTCTTGTTCGTTGGCCCTGGGTCAATCGGGCGAAAGCGCGTGAATTGCTCGTCTTTGCACGGTGGAGCTATGTGCTGACCACCTCGGAGCGCATCCGCAGCGGGTTCAGTGGGGCGGATCTTTTCATCGTCGCCGCCTTTCTCGGCAGCGCGATGTCTGGCATCTATTCGTTAGGCCAAAGATTGGCTTACATTTTCTATGAGGTAGCCTATGCCATCGTCGGCGCACAGCTCTTATCCACCTTCAGCCAACTCGATGGGGCCGGTGATCGAGAAAGGTTAAAACAGAGTTTTGTCGCAGCTTCACGCATTTCAGCACAGTTAGCAGTGATCGGGGGAGGTATCCTTTGGGCCACGGGCCCCGCCTTTCTAAAACGATGGGTGCCAGCTCAAGCCGAGGAAGCAACTCCCGTCCTTCTGTATTTGATCATCCCACATATTCTATGTGCCACCCAGATTCCCTCTCGTCATCTGTTGATTAGCCTCGCTCGGCATCGTCCCTTGGCTCTCACTTGCCTCGCCGGTATCCTTTTAAATCTACTGCTCACCGTTCTCTGGGTGCAAAATTTCGGCATGGTGGGCGCAGCTATTGCCACCTTCGTTGAAATGACCCTTCTCTACGGCATCGCTATCCCGTGGCTGGTGATCACGCAGACCGAGTTCCCCCGCCGTCTGGTGGTGTGGGAAAGTCTTTGGAAACCGCTGCTCAAAAGCTCTCTTTTACTCAGTCCGGCTATTTTATCGACTCATTTGTGGCTGGGAGCAGCCATGGCCACTTACACGGAGATCGCCTCGGCCATCGTGTTATTGGCCGTCGTGTTCTTCACCTTCCTCGCTCTCGGTCTGCTGGGTAAAGAGGAGAAACGTTGGTTTTTGACAGGCTATGAGATCCTTTTCAAAAGGCCGCGGCCTGCCGTCAATGCATAAGGCCATTCGCTCACCCCAGCTTCCAACCCGCTCGTGGAGTCCGGCTCAGGAAACGGTTGGCGGCCTCGTTGTTGGTGATCTTCATGGCCTTGGCATCCCAGAGGATCTTGCCACCCGCGCGGAAGGCGACATTGCCCAGATGGTTTGCTTCGGTCAGCGAACCGGCATAGCTGAAGGGACTGCCAGTCGGTGTGCCATTTCGGATCGCGTTCAGCCACTCGATGTGTTGTCCTGGTGAGTCGGCAATGAAAGGCTTGGGCCGTTGAAAGTCTTTAAAGTCGGCTTCAGGCAGGAGCACATGCTTGTTGTAGTCCGACAGCAGCATGCCTTTGTCGCCAATGAAGAGAACGCCATTCTTCCAGGTGCCGATGAAGGGATCGTTTTTCCACACTTCTGGTTGGGTCGCTCCTTGATGCCAGTGAACCTTGCACGCAGGCATCTCCCCACGTGGGCCATACTCATACACCGCCGACATCGTTGCCGGGGCGATCTCAGGATGAGGTTCAGGCCCTGAGGCCTCGACACTCAACGGTGCATCCAATTTAAGCGCCCAGAATGGCAGATCATTCCAGTGACTGCCGAGATCGGACATCGTGCCATTGCCGAAATCCCACCAGCGATACCATTTGGGCCCAGGGAAATAGACTTCATGATAGGGACGATAGGGCGCAGGGCCCAGCCAGAGATCCCAATCCAAATAGGGGGGCGGTGTCTGTTCTTCTTTCGGCCGTTCCGTGACATGCACGATATCGCCATTGGCCGTGGCTTCCTCCTGGCTTTGCAGCCCCCAAGCCCGGGAGACACAGACATGCACTTCACGCACAGGCCCGATGGCCCCGCTTTGCACGAGTTCCACCACACGGCGATAGTTAGGCAGGCCATGAATCTGCGTGCCCATTTGGGTGGCGACTCCTGCCGCAGCCGCCGCCTGCGTGATGAGCCGAGCTTCAGCCACATCTCGTGTCAGCGGCTTTTCGCAGTAAACCGGTTTCTTCATCCGCAGAGCCGGCAGAGTGGCATAGGCATGCGTGTGCTCTGTAGTGCTAACCACCACGGCATCGAAGTCTTTGCACTCCTCATACAGCTTCCGGAAGTCTCGATAAGGCTTGGCCTTGGTGAAAACCGAGGCAGCTTTGTCCAGGTTCAGGCCATTGACATCGCAGATGGCCACGACGTTTTCCGTTGGCTCTTGAGGCACGGGAACAGGCTCTCCCTCTTTCGGTTTCTTGGGATACAGCGTGGTGCCGACCAAGGCCTGGATATTGGCAGCGCCACGCCCACCGACACCGATAAAGGCGAGGTTCAGCTTGGCATTCGGCGAGCGTGAACTGACGATAGCGGGGAAACCCAAGACGCCAGCCAGGAGTGTACTTTGAGTCAGAAACTGCCGACGAGAGGAACGCGCTGAAGACATGGGCAAAGAACGGCCCCGTTTTAAGATGTCTTGCGCTTCACTTTACCTGGCACTTTTCCCTTTCGGAAAGAGAAGCCCTCGCTTTGATGATTCATGCGTCTCATCCCGCAGCCTCTTTAGCGATCAAGGCCTCGAGTTCTTCCGCCGCCTTTTCCCATTGGGTCGTTTTCGTCGAAATCCGAGGTTCGATTTCCTCAAGTTCTTTGGTGAGGGCCTTAAACTTCGCCGCGTCTGCGTAAGTTGCGCCATCTTGCAGCAAAGCGACCAGTTCCAGTTTGCGGGTGTCCAGAGCCGCGAGTTCTTCCTCAATACGGGTTACGGTTTTCTCCAAGTCCTTTCGACCTTTGGCTCGGGCGTTGCGCGCCTCCGCTTCCAATCGCTTTTGCTCCTTGGATTTGGGAGCGTTGTAACTCTTCTTGGGGGCTTCCCAGGCTCCAGGCTGGCTGTTGGTCAGGCTGGCCGTCAATGCTTCACGGGCCGAGGTGGCCTTGGTCTTATCCAGGAAGTATTGATAATCCCCCGCGTAAGGTGTGAGCACGCCGCCGGCGATGTGGATCACGCTTCGCGCCATGGCTCGGATGAAGTGCACATCGTGACTGATGAATACCAGGGTGCCTTCGAAGTCCTCCAAGGCATTGATCAGAGCGTCGATGCTGCCCATGTCCAAGTGCGTCGTTGGCTCATCCATCAGCAACAGATTCGGCGGGTCTAACAACAAGCGCACTAGAGCGAGTCGAGATTTTTCACCCCCGCTCAGGACGCCCACAGGCTTGAAGACATCATCGCCATGAAACAAAAACGAACCGAGCAAAGTGCGGCAGAGGTTCTCGCCTGGGCGGCTGGGCAGATCCATGGCGGACTGTAGCACCGTGTGGCGCATGTTGAGCACATCACCGCGATATTGAGCGAAGTAACCCAGCTTCACGTTATGCCCGAGATCGCGCTTACCGCCTTGGGGTTGCAAAGCTCCGGCCAAGAGTTTCAAGAGCGTGGATTTACCCGCGCCGTTAGGCCCCACCAAGACAATGCGCTGACCGCGCTCCACCTCGAAGTCCAGACCTTGATAAACCGGTGTCTGACCATACGCGAAGTCCAGGCCTTTCATGGTCAGCACGCGCTGGCCACTACGAGGGGGCTGAGGGAAACGGAACTTCACCGTCT
Organism: Prosthecobacter debontii; assembly: GCF_900167535.1. Taxonomy (NCBI): domain Bacteria; kingdom Pseudomonadati; phylum Verrucomicrobiota; class Verrucomicrobiia; order Verrucomicrobiales; family Verrucomicrobiaceae; genus Prosthecobacter; species Prosthecobacter debontii. The sequence continues at coordinate 19,654 of NZ_FUYE01000023.1, read as the reverse complement.
TCGCCGCTGTGGCAGGACCTTCCAGCTTCTCCATGCGGTCGATCATCTTCAGCTTGTCCTGTGCACGGGAGGCAAAGTTGGCCTTGGCTTTGAAGCGATCCGCCCACTGCTGGAGCTTGGCGATCTCTCGCTGCTGGTTTTCAAACGCACCTTGCATCTGCTCCTCACGCGCCGCTTTCTCGCGCAGGTAGTCATCGTAGTTCCCGCGATACCGATTCACCTTACTGTGCGCGATTTCCAGGATCGTGTCAGTCAATGCATTCAGGAATTCACGATCGTGCGAGATCATGAGGATGGCGCCTGGATAACCCTGTAGGTATTCCTGGAACCAGATGAGGGATTCCAAATCCAGGTGGTTGGTCGGCTCATCCAGCAGCAGCAGATCCGGCTCCTGCACCAACAACCGCGCTAGGTGCGCACGCATGACCCAGCCTCCACTCAGGGTGCGGGCATTGCGATCAAAATCGGTCTCACGAAACGCCAACCCTTTGAGGATGCGCTTGGCCTTTGGCTCGGCCTCCCAGCGGCTGTGCTCATGAACGTGGCTCGTGGCCAGTTCCAGCACGGTGACGTCGTCGATGGGGGCGCTCTCCTGGGGGAGGAAACCAAAATCCAGCCCCTTTTCCATGGTCACTAGGCCATCGTCTGGCGTGCTCTCACGCAGGAGGAGAGAAAACAGAGTGGACTTTCCGGCTCCATTGGGCCCAATCAGACCGATTTTTTCCCCACGGTTGATGTGGAACGACACCGCGCTGAAAAGCGTGCGGCCAGCGTAGGTTTTACTGACATTGGAAACAGAGAGCATGAGGGGGCGCACTCTGTGCCTCGACGTGAGGCGGGAGTCAAGACATGACGATGTGTAAGACTGTCCGGGGTCGGGTCGTTACCTTCTACAAGCCGCTTCAGATTCTTGATTCTGAGCAGCCTACTCCCCAACCAAATACGAGCGTCCGGCGTTTATTCTTTAAACCCGAGCGATCCCGTGTCCCAACCAGTTCATGACGGATCTTGGTACTCCCGTGCCGAGGTGCTTCATGCTCTGCTTTTTTCCGTGTTCTCCATGCTTTCCACATTCCGTCTTACCACCACTTGCTGCCTTCTCGCCTTAGCTTTGGGATGGACTGTCCCTAGTGACGCCGCCGTTTTACTCCAAGATAGCTTCGTCAATGGAGACAAGGCCGTGCCAGACAGCACCACGGTGGGTAACTGGACCGGCTACAGCGGCGCTGCAGTCACGGAATCTGGCGGCCTGCTCACCGTCAGCACTACCGCTAGCGGAGGTTCTTCTTCGTCGAATTTTTCTACGCCGGTCAATTCCGCCATCAATCCCTTCACCACGCAGGTGAATGTCTCCGTGCGCGAGTTTGCCCTGTTCGGCACCGAAACCTATGAAAGTGCCAATGTGGGCCGCTTTCGCCTCGGTCTGATTTCGACGTTGGGTTCGTTTTACGGCACCAACGATGCCTTCGCTCTGGAGATCAATGGCAATGGCACGGGCTTCAGGTTGGGCACGAAGTTCAACAATACCGCAGGTGATCCCAACGGCCTAACCGCCTCGGCCAGCAGCTTCTCCAGCGCCATCACCGGTTTTGACCTCTCCGTCACCGACTCCACTTGGGCACTGGTGCTTTATTCAGGTTCGGACGTTCTCTATGATAACTCGGGCACTTGGTCCCTCGGCGATGTCGATACTTGGGGGACGGGCACAGGCAACGATGGATCTTCCGCGCTCCTCATGGCGGTGCAAAACTCTGGAGCCACCGGCACGCCGACAGGTTACAAATCCTTCTCCATCGGCAGCATCGAGATCACCACGGGCACCTCGGTGGTGCCAGAGCCTTCGCGTCTGTTGTTTCTTGGCTTAGCCATGACCGCGCTCGTGTTCAGACGTCAGCGGCCACGACGTGGCTAAAAGCCGAGCCCCGTTGGCTTACATCGGCGGCAGATTGGGGGCTTGAGGTAGCGGAGGGGGCTCTTTTTTTCTTTCCCTCAACGCGAAGATACCCACAACCAAACCACCGACCAGCATCATGAGGCTGCTCATGAGATTGGGTTCATCCCCCTCTTTGATGATGACGAATTCCTTCTCCAAAGCGAGGTCCAGCTTCGCCAGTTTGTCTCTCGTTTTAGAATCTGACTCCATCCCGAACTGAACGAGGCCGCTAATCTGGCGTGCGGGGAAAAGGGATTGCACGAGTTCTGGAGTCATCTCCGCAGGAGACTTCAAGGCGTTCATCTTCGCCGAAGTCTGATTCATCAGATCAATCAATTCCTGATTGTCGGACTCCAGTAGAACCCAAGCGGGTTTGTCTTCGCGATTCCCCATCGCCTCGACCGCGATATAGACCTCCTTCACCTTATCAGACGTTCTGGCGGTGACATACGCACTGTTCGTGAGATTGAGCTGAGCCTCGGAAAGGCTCACCCATTCAGCTGAGGGACGCTGCTCATGGTAGTCCTTGAAGGTCATCCGCAACGGCTCACGGTTTTTCAGCGCGGTGTAGGCACCCTGACCGCCACCTAAAATCAGCGCAATGGCAATGATGTAGCCTAGGCAGCCGAGTTGGATGAATCCGTAGTGAGGAGAGGAGTCGAGCGTAGATTTCATGTAACTTTTCACCCCATCCTAAATCCGCATTTACAAGCAAGCCTTTTTCTGATCTATCTGAGAAAATTTCAGTCCTCATGTCAGCTTTACCACCTGCCCTGCCTACCTCTCAACCTGCCACGGCCTCTGAAATCTGGAGCCGCATGGACGCGGTTCAGGAGCCATCCGTTCCCAGCGACAGCTTCAGCCAAGCGGATCTCGATGCTTACCTCGACCGTCCTCTCGTGTCCGGCCAGAGCGTTTTCCCCGGCACGGAGGGCCTGATGCTGCGTGACATCGAGCAGGACATTCTGAAAGGAGGCCGCTTTGTCATTCATCACTACTGCATCTCCGTCATGATCATGACTTTCACCCGCAGCAGTGACATCTATTACCTGCGCTCCAGCAAATCCGGTGTGAGCCGTGCCGCTGGCTACAGCATCCTGTCGCTGTTGCTAGGGTGGTGGGGTATTCCTTTCGGGTTCATTTTTACCCCATATGTCCTCTGGAAAAATGGGCGTGGAGGCACGGATGTGACCCGCGAGGTGATGGCCCAGATCGTGGGTCCCTCCCGCAGTGAAAGCATCCTGGCCAAGGCCGCTCCCCGTCGGATCAGCGGGCTGCATTGGGCACTCTTCAGTGCCTGTCTGGGGCTGCCAGCCGTGTTGATCTACACCGTGTTCAGCTCAGCCAAGTAAACGAAGTCTCGCGCTCACCTCACGGCACCACCGTCACCGGAGTGCCCATGGGGCAGGCATGGAAAAACTTCTCCGCCATGTGCCCCGGAAGGCGGATGCAGCCATGGCTGGCGGGATACCCCGGCAGATAGCCCTGGTGCATGCCCACGCCGCCGTAGATGCGCATGAAGTAATACATCTTCGCGCCCTCGAATCGCGTGCCTGGAGGACGACGATCTTTGCGATTGTCGATATTGGTCATGATCACATTGCCATACATGTCCTCGTAATCCCCGTAGATGGAGGATTTGTGATCGATATCCTTCTCGATCACCTTGTAACGCCCGGGTCGGGTATCGTAGCCTTCTGAGCCTGAGGAAATGGGCGAACCACCCGCCAATTGCCCCCCTTTGTAGAGGTAAACCATTTGTTCACCTAGATTGATCATGATGGAGGGACGCCCATACATCTCGTCTGCATACCAAAAGGAGCCGTCACCTCGTATGGCATTGATAAATCGCCCTGGCAGCCGCCCGACGGTGTGCACGCCCTGCCTGCCATAACGGAAGAGATTCTGCCCATAATAAGAGGGACCATAATACCCCTGGGTGGAGCAACTGGAAACCAGCGTCACGAGCGCCAACAAGCCAGGAAGTATCAAGCGAACAAACATCATAGGTGAAAAGGAATGCTACGAGCAGAGCAGGAAGATAGCCTCTTTTTACGGAGAAGTTTCCATCTGCATCCTGCTCTTGCATCTGAGCTTGCTCCGTGGCTTCATGGGCGTGCATGAAGATCCTCCTTCCCCTGCTTTCACTTTTGGCCTCGGCAGCACTCGCCGGGGAGGCCGTTCCGGCCATCAGCCCCACGGTTCAGCATGAGATGCTGAAGCCTTGGCAGCAAAACAGCATTGATCTGGAGGCCGGTTACCTGTGGAAAATCGGCGGTGATACACCTCTGGATTACGAGATCGCTCCGGTCATCCTGTCTTGGCGCCCAGCCTACCAGCTTCATCATGTCTTTAACAGCGGTGCCGCCATCGTGATGCGCAGCCGTTTCGCCGCCATTGGTCAGGCCATCACACAGGGACCAGAGAACCACTACTTCGGTCTCATGGCCGCCCCTTCCCTGGAGTTCTGGAATCCGGACGGCACCTGGTCCATCTACGGTCAGATCGGCGGTGGCTTGGGCTGGATCGACTCCCAGGGTGTGACCGGTGGCCAAGGTCAAGACCTCACCTACAACTGGTTTGCTGCGGCCGGCGTGTCGTTTGCAGTCACGGAAAAAGTGGATTTCCGTGTCGGTGCCATGTTCCAGCACCTTTCCAACCGGGGTGCGACTGATCCCAACCCTGGCCTGAACTCCGCAGGCTTTACCATGGGTGTGTCCTGGGATTTCTAAGATCGAGACGAAGAATGTTCAGCATTGTCGAAGCCATCCGTGAACGTGCGACGCCCGAGGCGGTCGCGTTGGTCCAGAAAGACCGCACGCTCAATTATCAAGACCTCTTCAAGCAAAGTGATGCCATGGCGGACGCGATCCGCCAGCATGCACCGCGTGATGCGTCCCGGCCTGACCGCTTGCGCATCGGTGTGCACTTCCCCAGCAGCCTAGACTATGTGCCGCTGGCCCTGGCGACCCTGACTGCAGGAGCCTGCTTCGTGCCGATTCCCGATGAATTGGCGGAGGAGGAAAAGCGTGATCTCGCTACCCGCACGGCACTGGATTACGTGCTCGTGTCAGAACCCCTCGCCACTTGGCTGCCCGAAGGCAGTGTGAAAGTCGGCGAATTCACTCTGGCCGAACAAAAAGTGCAAATCCAGCGTCTACCAGCCGCAACAACGAACTTCCCTGTCGCGGACTTCGAAGGCATCAATCCAGCCTTCATCCGATTCAGCTCCGGCACCACGGGCAAATCCAAAGGCGTGCTGCTGTCTCACGAGTCCCTGCTGGAGCGCATCACCTCCGCCAATGAGGGGCTGCAGATCGGTCCGGGAGATCGTGTCCTGTGGGTGCTGCCCATGGCGCATCACTTCGCCGTCTCCATCGTGCTTTACCTGTATCACGGAGCCACGACCATCATTGAGGAAACGCACCTCGGTGAAGATCTCCTGCGTGCAGGTGCCGAGCAGAAGGCCACCGTCATGTATGGCAGCCCCGTGCACTACCGTCAGCTCGTGGAGGCCCCGCCCGTGGGTGAATGGACCGCGCTGCGTCTCGCCGTCGCCACCGCAGCGGCTCTGGATGCGGCCACAGCCGAGAAGTTCCGCACTCGTTTCGGGCGTGACCTCGTGCAGGGCCTGGGCATCATTGAGCTGGGTTTACCCGTGCTCAATCTGACGGGCGCTCAAGAGGCCCCTGAAGCCATTGGCCTTCCCCTCAGTGCCTATGAGTGTCTCCTCAAGGATGATTCGGGCAAGGAACCTCCCCAGGGAGAAGCCGGGGAGATTTGCCTGCGTGGCAAAGGCATGTTCGATGCCTATCTCGACCCCTGGATGCTGCGTGCGCAAGTCGTCGATGCCGAGGGCTGGTTCGCCACGGGTGACCTGGGCAAACGCGACAGCGCAGGCCGGGTGACCATCTGCGGGCGCAAGAAAACACTCATCAATGTGGGCGGCATGAAAGTCTTCCCTGAAGAGGTGGAGCGCATCATCGACTCCCACCCCAAGGTGCAGCGCTCTCTCGTCGAAGCACGTGTGCATGCTCTCTATGGGGAGGTGCCCATTGTCCGCTACATCCCGAGTCCAGAAGGTGCCCCGACGACGATGGAACTGCGCAATCACTGCCGCGCTCATCTGGCCGGGTATAAGATCCCGCTCATCTTTACCGTCACTCAGGAACTGCCGCTGACGGCCAGCGGCAAGCTGAAGCGGGCCTAACCGTGATTTATCCAACGACAATCCCCACGCCTCAGCTTAGACCGAGGACGTGGGGATTGTTGTTTTAGAATCGTAACGCTAACGGCTACGGCTTACTGCTGTTTGGCGTCCACAGCAGCCTTCTGGGCTTCGGCGGCAGCTTCAGCAGCCTTTTTGTCAGCTTCAGCCTGGGCCTGAGCCGCTTCTTTGTTGGCTTCGATGTTAGCCTTCTCGATCTTGGCGTTCACATCGGCTTCTTCTTTAGCCTGCTCAGCAGCTTTCTCCACGGCATCTTTCCGTGCTTCGATAGCTTCTTGAGTGGCTTCTTTGCGATCTTCAATGGCGGCCTTTTCCTTGTTGCAACTGACGGCAAACACGGAAGCAGCGGCGAGGAGAGTAAGAATGGTTGTCTTCATAATGTAAGTGGGGTTGATGGCTCCAGGCTCTCCGTATGAACCGGAGAACCCTGAGCTATTGAAGATTCGCGCCCGACAGGTGATCTGCGTGCACCGAACTTCCTCCTCGCTTGCAAAGACCGCTAAACTCCCACGGTCGCTTGCTGTCCCATCGCTGCTTCCATCAGGCGCTCCTGCGTAGCTTCTGCACGGGTGAAGAAGCCGCCGATCCGACCTTCATTCAGCATCAAGATGCGATCACTCATGCCAATCAATTCAGGAAGCTCGCTGGAGACGAGCAGCACCGCTTTCCCTTCTGCGGTGAGCTTATTGATCAATTCATAAATCTCCAGCTTCGCACCCACATCGATGCCTCGTGTGGGTTCATCCAGCATCACCACCTCTGGCCCGGTCATGAGGGCCTTGCCCAGCACCACCTTCTGCTGATTGCCGCCCGATAGGCGCCCGACAATCGCCTCAAGGCCGGTAGCCTTCACGCGCAAGCTTTTGAAATACTCCTGGTTACGCACCGTCTCCTGATTGCGATTGACAAAACCCAGTCGGCTGAACTGGTCCAGGGATGAAAGGGACATGTTGAAACCGATCTCCTGCTCCAGCACCAAGCCGTAACGCTTGCGATCTTCGCTCACCAGAGCCAACCCCGCTTTGAGGATCTGTGAAGGATTCAATCCATCCAAGCTGCGTCCCCCCAGTGCCACGTGACCCGAAAGACGTTTCCCCCACGCCCCAAAGAGATGCATGAGCAGTTCCGTGCGCCCTGCGCCCATGAGGCCACCGATTCCAAGCACCTCCCCTGCCCGCAGCTCAAAGCTGATGTCGTGCAGTCGACTACCACCCTGCTCATCAGCCACATTCAGCCCCTGCACGGTTAAGACAGGTGATCCCGGCTGACTGGCCCGACGCGGGAAGAGATCTGTGATTTCCCGGCCTACCATGTGCTGAATGACCTCCGCCTTGGTCATGGTCTTGGCCTCCTGAGTGATGATGCTGCTGCCATCCCGAATGACGGTGATGCGATCCGAGATGGCAAAGACCTCATCCAGCTTATGACTGATGTAAACGCAGGCCATGCCACGCGCTTTGAGATCCTTGAGGATATCCAGCAGAATCAGCACCTCATGCTCAGCCAGAGCCGCCGTGGGTTCATCCAGGATGAGAATCTTGGAGTCTTTCGACAGGGCTTTCACAATCTCCACCAACTGCTTCTGACCCACGCCCAAAGACCCAACACGAGCAGCGGGGTCCAGATCCACCTTGAACCGATCCAGCAGGACCTTGGCCTCGCGATAGATCTTGGGCCAGTCCACAAATCCACCCAAGCGGCGGGGTTCACAGCCCAAGAAAATGTTTTCCGCCACCGTCATTTCATTCACCAGGGCCAGCTCCTGGTAAATGACCGCAATGCCCGCCTCCGCCGCATCTGAAATACCACGAAACTGAGCCTCCTGACCGTTCACCTCAAAGCGCCCTTCATAGCTGCCGTAAGGGTGGATCCCTGAGAGCAACTTGATCAGCGTGCTCTTACCGGCACCGTTCTCACCACACAGCGCGTGAATCTCCCCAGCCTTCAGATCAAACGACACATCTTTCAGGGCAATGACACCGGGAAATTTCTTGGTCAGATGCTGAGCGGAGAGGATCATGAGGGCATCCTGCCAAAGTCACTGGTTCCTGCCAAGAGCATAAGTTTATCGTCCCTTCGATTTTCATCGCACCTGCCTTCCGCATTGCCGGAAATTGAATAGCCTTTGCTGGATTTGAAACATGTCCAGCCTTGGCAAACTCCCTAGATTGCTTCTTGTTGTTCCACCAACCCACCATGTCCACTGATCTTCCGCCCCTTCGCAGCCCGCTGGATCTCGAGCGAGTTCTCGAATTCGAATTCGTTCGCGCCACTGAAAACGCCGCTTTGCAATCCATCCACTGGTTAGGCCGGGGAGAGAAGGAACTGGCCGATGCCGCTGCATGCAGTGCCATCTATGGCGTTTTCGATATTCTCGATATCCGTGGTGAGGTCGTCATTGGTGAAGGGATCAAGGACAACGCCCCAGGAATCTTCGTGGGAGAGCATCTCGGCACCTGGAAAAACGGTAGCCCGCGCTTCGACATCGCGCTGGACCCCATTGATGGCACCACCAACATTGCCAAAGGCACGCCCAACAGCATCTCCGTCATCGCCGCCGCTCAGAAGCCGGAAGGTGCGCCGAGCGCCATGAAGAACATCCCCAGCTTTTACAGCCACAAGCTGGCCTATGGACCTGCGGTCAAACGTTCGCTGCAAGAAAAGGGCGATCAATCCTTGCTGGATCGCCCCATGAAGGAAGTGCTCGCCTTTGTCGCAGAGGCTCTGGGGAAAAACGTGCGTGATGTGGTGATCGTCACCATGGACCGCCCACGTCATGCAGGCCTTATCGAGGAAGTGCGCTCCTGCGGGGCCGCCCTGCGCATGATCACCGATGGCGACATCACTGCCGCGGTGGCGCCCTCCCTGCCAGACAGCGGTGTGGATCTCTACATGGGCATGGGCGGCAGCCCTGAAGCCGTGTTGGCCGCAGCCGCGCTGAAATGCCTGGGTGGCGATATGGATGTGCGCATGTGGTTCCATACCGAAGAGCACCGCGCTGAAGTGGCGGCCACGACAAGCCGTGAAGAAATGGAGCAAATCTTCCGCTGCGATGACCTCGTGATGGGTGAAAGCGCCCTGTTCTGCGCCACCGGCATCAGTGACAGTCCCCTGCTCCCTGGCGTAAAACTTATCGGCCACCGAGTGGAGACGCACAGCATCCTCATGCGTGCCCGTAGCGGCACCGTGCGTCATATTCACGCCAGCCATGACCTCACACGCAAGGTGGTGCCTTTGCGGGATGCCTAGACCTATTTCCCAAAAGGTCGTTAACGTCATTCCCGTATCGGTCATCAAACCCAACGGGTTTGTGTCATTAAGCCCAGGGTTCTTAGAACCCTGGGAAATTCGATCAACAAACATCCAACCAGAGGTGCCCCCTCGGGGGTTCCTTCCACGGTTGTTAGGATCACTCACTCCACGCGTCGTCTCTCAGCCATGGACGGAAGCCCTCCAGGCTTCTCACTTCACCCAAATGATGTTCATGCTATACCCCAGGGTTGATCCAACCCTGGGCTGAAAGACACAAGCCCGTTGGGCTTGAAAGACCAAGCCTTGATTCGTCAACGAAGCATCCACTTGGGAAACCAGCATAACCATCCAGTAGATTTTAAAGTAAGTCACTCAACACAAACGGGATGAAGGTCGAAGCCTTCATCCCGCTGATATTTTGAATCCAAAGTAAACAGGGATCATCCCTGCCTAACTCTTAGCGCTTACCTTTCTTCGCAGCTTTCTTCGCCGCTTTTTTCGCAGGAGCCGCTTTCTTAGCTGGGGCCTTTTTTGCGGCAGCCTTTTTCGCAGGAGCAGCCTTCTTGGCTGGAGCTTTCACGGCTTTCTTGGCCGGAGCCTTCTTCGCAGGAGCGGCTTTCTTAGAAGGGGCTTTGGCAGCCTTCTTCGCAGCAGCTTTCTTGGCAGGTGCCTTCTTAGCAGCCGCAGCAGGAGCCGTCTTGGAGGCTTTCGGTGCCTTGGCCTTGACGATACCCGTCACGCCACCTTCACGGGCGAGACGCTGCTTGAGGAGATCTTCACGGAAAGCGATGGCTTCCGCCAGGACCTGATCGTGGGTGTCCTTGGTGTAGCGATACACGCGGGAGACGGTCTTGCCTTTCTCAGCACGCACGGAGACGGCGATCAGACGGGTGACCTTGCCCTTGGCAGTCTTGTATTTGCGGTAGGAGATACCGACATGACCGCTCTTGTTCTTGGCGTTGGAAGTATGCGCGATACGGCTGGCTTCGATCTCAGGCATTTCGCCCAGCAGCTCATCGCGGTATTCACGGGCTTTCTTCAGAGCGCCTTTGGTGCCGCCATAGAGACTGTCGGAGAAATGCTTCGTGTGCAGGGAACCATTGCGTGAGATGCACACCTGGAAGCCGTGAGTCTGCTTGGAAGCATCGCTACGGGTGTCGATGCGTTTGATGTTGCGTTCAGAAAGGGGGTTGGAGCGACGGCGCATAGAAGTGATGAAGAGATCTCAGTTCGAGGAGGGATGAAATTGGAGGCAACAGAAGCCCGTGCAACACGAAATTGATTTTATTATTCATTATAGGTTATTCCTTAGCCCTTGAGTCCATCCAAATTGTGACGGGTCCATCATTGACCAAGGCCACCTTCATATCGGCCCCAAAGACGCCTCGTTGCACGGGCACCTCTCGCTCCAGCACCTGCATGAAGTGCTCATACAGCGGGATCGCCACCTCAGGCCGTGCAGCCCGGATGAAGCTAGGTCGGTTACCTTTTTTCGTGCTCGCATGAAGTGTGAACTGACTCACCACGAGCACACTGCCACCGGCATCCTTGACACTCCGGTTCATCTTTCCCTCTTCGTCTTCAAAGATACGCATCTGATGGATCTTCGCCGCCAGCCACTCCGCATCTTCCACCGTGTCCTCATGCTCCACGCCTAACAGAACCACCAAACCGTGAGAAATGCTGGCGGTGACCAGACCATCAATGGTGACAGAAGCAGCTTGGGAACGTTGGATAAGGGCACGCATGGGAGGGAAATCGAGCTTTTTAGCGTGCTTAAAGCGGGGTGCAAATGGCATCACCACGTCTCGACACACCGTTCTCCGTCATTTGCCTCGTGAAATCCCGTCATAACTGCCCTTCTGACACCAGCTTTCCCTTGCTAAACGGCCGCTCTCGCGCTCCTTACCCGCCCCCTTGCCGATCGTGCCCATCCAGGGTGCTCATTGGCATTCGTCATTCAGTCATTCGTCATCCAACCCTATGTCCACCGACGCCAAGAACAACACCGCTCTCATGGAGAAAATCGTCTCTCTTTGCAAGCGCCGCGGTTTCATCTTCCAAAGCAGCGAGATCTATGGCGGCTGCGGTGGTGTGTGGGACTACGGTCCCCTCGGTGCTGAACTGAAGCGCAACCTGCGCAACGCCTGGTGGACGACCATGACCCGTGAACGTGAAGACGTCCTCGGTCTGGATGCCAGCATCCTCATGAATCCCGCCATCTGGAAGGCCAGCGGTCACGTGGATACCTTCGCCGATCTCATGCGCGAGTGCTCCCTGACCAACAAACGCGTGCGTGCCGACCATGTAGATCCCCAGGAAGGTGTGATCATGAACTACACCGGCGCTGAGGCCCCGACAGGCTGGAAACTGGATCGTGTCATCTCTGTGCTCATGAAGAAAGGCGAGCACATCGAGAGCCTGCGCAAGCGTGTGCGCACCCTCATTGCCTCCAATGCCGGTGAAGCCGCAGGCAAGCCTGAAGAGATCGTCTTGTTAGGCGAAGCCAAAGGCGACACCGTCGAGAAAAGCATCGACTTCCACCCCGAAACCGGTGGTGCACTCGGCCCTGCGCGTCCGTTCAACCTGATGCTGAAGACCTACCTTGGCCCAACCGCCACGGAGGACGATGTCACCTACCTGCGTCCAGAGACGGCCCAAGCCATCTTTGCCCAGTTCAAGAACGTCTTTGATTCCAACCGCATGAAGGTGCCGTTCGGTATCTGCCAGATCGGTAAGGCGTTCCGTAACGAGGTGACACCGAAGAACTTCACCTTCCGCAGCCGCGAGTTCGAACAGATGGAGCTCGAGTTCTTCATCAAGCCCGATGAAGCCGTGGAGATCATCTCCGGTGAAGTGGCTCAGTGGAGTGAAGGTGCTGACCTCAGCGAACCTCAAGCCAACTGGGGCTGGGATCTCTGGCACCGCTACTGGGTCGATCAGCGCACCAAGTTCTACGACAGCATCGGCCTCGGCGGTGTGCTGGAGTATTATTGGCAGACCCCAGAAGATCTGGCTCACTATGCCCGTGCTTGCGTGGACATCCTCTGCGACTTCCCCTTCGGCACCGAGGAGCTGGAAGGTATCGCCGCCCGTGGCGAGTTCGACCTCAGCCAGCACCAGAAGCACAGTGGCAAGACGCAGGAAGTCTTCGACGAAGAACTCAAGAACGCTGCCGCCAAGCTCACCGCCGAACAAAAAGAAGCGTTGATCCAGAAGCGCCTTGCTGCCGAACAGGCCAAGGTCAAAGGCGAACCAATGCCCGAAGCCGACGTTCGCGCTTGGTTCGAGCGTCTCTTCAAAGGCAACTACGTCCCGCACGTCATCGAGCCTTCCGCCGGGCTGGACCGCATGGCCCTAGCCATCATCGCCAATGCCTTCAATGAAACCGAGAAGGTGGATGACAAAGGCAAGAAGGAGATCATCACCGTGCTGCGCTTCCACCCACGCGTAGCCCCGATCAAGGTCGGTGTGTTCCCGCTGCTGAAGAATAAGCCCGAGCTGGTCGCCAAGGCCCGCGAAGTCTATGCCCTGCTGAAGAAGCACATGAACTGCTTCTACGACGAAACCGCCTCCATCGGTCGTCGTTATGCCCGTCAGGACGAAGTCGGCACGCCTTTCGGCATCACCATCGACTTCGAAACCCTCGGTGAAAAAGGCCCTGAGCTTCAAGACACCGTCACCCTGCGTCACCGCGATGGCGGTGAACAGGAGCGCGTGAAAATCAGCGACCTCCTGCCGAAGTTGCTGGCTGCGGTGAGTTAAGTGATGCGGGCACTCTTGCCCGCAATGAAGTTCGAATGCGGTCAAGAGCTATGCACAACTCTTGACCGCAACAAGATTGATGGCGGCCAAGAGTGGCCGCCTCACCTTTTCTTCACTCCGTCTCCATCAGCTTCGCCTTGTTCTTCGCCCACTCGGGATTGAGCTGGGCTTCCCAGACCTTGAAGTGACGGACACTGCCTTCCACGCCCATCACGAACATGATGCTGTGCTTGTCCGTGCCGATGAGCGGATGGGTGCCCGTGAGGCTGTGACCGTCCACGGTGCCCACCATTTCCTCGCCGAGGACTTCGAACACGACGGTGTGCCATTCATCCAGCTTGAGCGGGGTTTTGAACTCGCCCAGCGGCACCGATTTGTCCGGGCCACCGTGGTCGTTATCATCCTTGGTGATGCGAAAGCCGCCTTCATTCATATGGATGCTGCAGACGTAGTCTTTAGCATCCACCGTGCGCACGCTCAGACTGCGATACTTGCGGCCATCCAAAGGCACGTTGTTCATGCGCACCTCACACTGGATCACCACATTCTTGAAAAGCACTCCATAAGAGGCAGTCGCCGGATGCTTCACTTCGGTGGTTTCACGCCCCGTAAAGACCCCGTTTTCCACCGCCCACTTGCCACCACGAGGCACCGCATTCCAGCGCCAGCCCGAGAAACCGCTGGCGAACCCCTTGGAGACTCCATCGAAAGGCTTCAAGGGCTGCGAGAAATCCTGGTCCACCAGCAACTTACCACGCGTGGTCATGAGCGTCGGTAGCTCATCGGCGGATCGAGCGGAGAGAACAGACAGGCAAAGGAACAGACCCAGGGCAGAAGCGAATTTCATCATGATGTGACCTGCATACCAACGTCGCAGAGATCCCGATATGACGGAAAATCATCTTCCAGCAGCCCTCAGGCGAGGTGCTTGACCCATGAAAGGGAGTCCATCCAGGCAAACAAAGCTTTGAGTTTCGCCTCATCAGCCTGAGTCGCCAAAAAGTAAGCTCGATCCCCCGCGCGCCAGGAAGCCAAATGCCAGTCTCCATTCACGGCATAGAGCGGCGTTTCATTTCGGGGAGCCCCTGAGACACCCTGCGCCTGGAAGGTGATCAGATGCGCCGGTTTGCCCGGAGCCAACATGAAGCAGATGACCGAGGCGGGCTGGCCATTGATCTCGATCACTTTACAGCCCAGGGTCGAAAGCGCTGTGAGATCGGTGGGTAGCCCTGCGGGAGTGGGTGCGCCTGTGGGCTGGAGCGCAGCCACCAGTTGGGCATATTCAGGGGAAGTTTGATCCAGCGAGATCGTGCCTGCACTGAGTCCCTTGGCAATCGCCAGTGCTTCCCCCTGCCAGGCGGGAGGCTGCTGTAAAACCCACCACAAGCCCAAAGCGCTGAGGGTAAAGGCTGCCGCTAAGGCAAGCCAAGACATGGAGGCGACAGGCGCCCCCTTCTCTTTCTCTAAAGGTGCTGCGGCAGCGGGGGCCTCTCCAGCCTGCACCTCTGCCATCATGGCCGCCAACAAACGATCATTCAGCCCAGACGGCACCGGCGCCGCATGGAAGGCATCGGCCATCTTTTCATCGGTAGCTGTCCGCTTTTCCACCCAGGCCTGCAGCTGTGGATCGCCACCCGAGAGCGCACGCGCCTCGGCATCTGCATCGCCGGGGCGCAGCGTGCAGGCATCGAGGTGGAGTCTGGCTTCTTCGGGGGTCATACGAGGGGATTCATTCAGTTACGTCCTTGGTTTGCTGGAGTATTCGCCGCAGGGTATCCTTCGCTCGAGACAAGCGGGACATGACGGTGCCAATCGGCAGCCCCAAGGTCTCAGCGATGTCCCGATAGCTTAGCTCACGCAGATAAAAAAGCACCAGCGGAACGCGATAATGCTCATCCAAAGCCCCGAGCGCCCGATGCAGGGTCGCTGAATCCACCGGTGGAGGCTCTTCATCTGGCAGCTCGTCCTGAGTCCCGTGGAGCTCAGGCTCAAACTCCACATGCTCATGCTTCTGCTCCTGGCGTGCGATGGCCAACCATTCCCGATAAAGCGTGGTGAAAAGCCAGGTCTTGGCCTTGCTGACATCACGCAGCGTGTGCCCTTTGCGCGCCCATTGGAGGAAAGTCTGCTGCACGAGGTCCTCCGCCAGCCCCTCCCGACGGCAGAGACTCTGAGCAAAGCGATAGAGGCCCTGGTAGTGGGCATCAATCAATTGCTTGAAGTCAGGCGCGGCTGCCATGCGTGCCTCAGCAGACTGCGGGCGAGCTCTCCGGTCAAACTGTATCTCAGGCACAGAATCGAAGCGGAGAAATTCAAACAGCGGTTGGGCGGCGAAGGAGTGCATCGGCAGAAAACTTTCCGGGACCAAAAACGAAGACGATCACGGCGGCGAAAAGGAAGAGGAACGGCGGTGCCGTCACGAAGGCATCCGAGTCCTCCCAGATCCCCACCACCACCTCCCGATGCGCGGTTAGATACGCCACCGCCATGGTGAAGATGAGAGGCACCGCCGTCAGACGCGAGGCCAGCCCGGCCAGCAGCAACAACCCGCCGAAACACTCCGTGCTCCCAGCTAGCAGGGCCTGAAGCTTGGGGAGGGGCAAACCCAAGTCTGAAAAAAACCCTGCTGTCGCCTCCAGGTTCATCAGCTTTCCCTTCCCCGTCACAAAGAACTGCCAGCCCCAATACAATCGTATGCCCAGCAGCAAGGGGTCCGGCAGGTAGGCCGCGATTTGATCCACCGTGCGATTCAGATTCGTCCAGAGTTGAGGGAGGGTCATCATGAGGAGAGAGGTTTCGTTGGGGTTTGGCAAAACCAGCCCAGAGCCGCCCAGATCTCGAACCAGCTTTGAATCTTTGCGGTCCAGTCCGCCGAGGCATCCGCTTCGGTTAAGGCCGTTTCCAGGGCTTGGCTCACGGGCAGCCCGTCTCTCAAGGCACGCAGAATCAGATAGGCCTCACGCTCGATCCGCTTGAAGTAGATCTGAGCGTCATAACGATACACGACGAGCTGCAAGGACTGGAGCTTGGGCTGAGGCAAACGTGACGCAGACCTACGCTGCGGCGCGGAGCCATGCGCTTGGCTGGCGGTGCCATGCTGCCTTTCCTCGTTCTCCTTCCGCACCGCCATGAAGTATTCATCCACGCCAGAGCTCAGCTCCAGTAACGAGAGGTGGGGCTGCAATCCCAAACAAAGTTGGGAAGGATCACTGCCTAACAAATCATCCACCCGCAAAGGCGGCAGATGAGCTTCATCAAAGGCCAGAACCTGCGCCCACTCAAACCGAACCATATCCAAAGCCAACACCGTGCGCGGAGCGGTCAACTCCGGGGCTTCCTCGATGAATTGGGGCAACTGACGCCCTAGATTTCTCAACGTCCAGGAGCGGCTCGGATAACGCGTCAAATAAGCCCTACACAACCGGTGAAACCGCCGCCAGCCTAACAAGCTCCTCAATCCAGGATAATCATCATAGAGACAATCCAGGAGACGAAACCAATACTGACGATTGTAGATCTCCAGACGCTCCAAGGCGGTCAGGCGGTCATTCGGCTTGATAAAACCTGCCGCCACTTCCTCCGTCGTCCGGCCATCTCCCCAGATCGACTGCATGCGATCCCGCGCCGCGAGGGGACGAAATAATGCCGCTGACATCAGCCGCTGTAGCTGACGCAGATCATCCAGATGATCAATCCTAGCAGGAGACGAGAGCGGGTGTGTCATGGAGATAACGATTGGCTTTCAAAGCTTCATGGTGCACTTCATCGAAGCTGGGGATGCGATCATCCCACTCCAGCAATGTGGCCGTATGACCGCAGCGGCGTATGACTTCCGCATAGAGATCCCACACAGGATCAGGCACCGGATGATCGTGCGTATCTAAAATGAATTTCCGATAGCGGGAATGTCCGGCGATATGGATCTGCCCCACACGCTCCGCCTGCACACCACGAATGTAATCAAAGGGATCAAACCCATGATTCTGAGACGAAACATAGATGTTATTGACGTCCAGGAGGATGCCGCAATCCGCTTGATCCACCACTTCAGCCAGGAACTCCCACTCCGTCATCTCACTCTGATGAAACTCGGCATAGCTGCTCACATTCTCCACACAGATGGGCACCTCCAGAAAGTCCCGAGCCTGCCGAATCTTCTCCGCCGTGTGCTTCGCCACGGCCAATGTATAAGGCATGGGCAGTAGATCATGCGAGTAGCTGCCATCCACGCTCCCCCAGCAAAGATGGTCTGACAGCCATGGCGTGCGGGTGCGCTGCACAAGACGTTTGAGCTTTTTCAGATGCTCACGATTGAGCGGATCGGCACTCCCGAAGTAGAGAGAAACGCCATGCTGGACCACCCGATACTGCTCCAAAATCGCCTCCAGCACCTCCAAAGGTCGCCCACCATCCACCATGAAGTTTTCGGAGATGATTTCAAACCAGTCCACGACCGGCTTCTTCTCCAAGATGTGCCGGTAATGCGGCACACGCAGACCGATACCGACACCGTAATCTGTATATCCGTTGTAGGGGCTAGCAGGCATAACAAAACGTATGGCATGATTCATTCCCAGAGTGATCCCCGGGAACTTATTGGTGAAGCGGGCACGGCAGATGAAGCCCTCAGAGCCTCCTGCCGTGCCGCTCCTTCCGTCAGATTACTTCTTGGGCATGGTGTTGCAGCCACCCTTCCCTTTGCAGGAGTTCTTCCCCTTGCAGCCGTTGTCGCCGGACTTGCAGCCGCCCTGCCCTTTGCACTCATTGTGCCCCTTGCAGGCGTGCTGGCCTTTATCCGCCATCTTCTGGATGGAGGTGCCTGCATTCAAGGTCTTACCAGAGGCCGGGCTGGCGGCCTGGGCGGCGAAGGAACCGGAGAAAAGGCCAGCCAAGGCTGCACCTGCGATGATGTGTTTGTTGCTCATGTCTGTGTCTGTTTTTAAGTTTGCTCCTCGGCAAGCGCCTCGGACACAGACGTGGGAGGGGTTTTGAATGCGTTATTCCAAATTTGCCGAAAAAACTTTTTCGTGATCCGCGGAACCCAAAAAAAAACGCAGAGCCCATCATCAGGCTCTGCATTTTTCGAAACACTTTTTGTTACCGGAACCAACGGTCATTTAGCCAGCAAACCCAACTCTTTCAAAAAGGCATCGCTGCGGGTAAAGGAATCATCCAGCAGAGCCTTATCGCGCATGAGGTAACCGTGCGCACCGCCCTCATTCACCACAAGTTCGCTTTTGTTGCCCGCTTTGAGCATGCCTTCATGGAAGGCCTTGGCACCTGCAAAGGGGGTCACCGTATCGCCCGTGCCATGAAAGGTGATGGTGGGTGGCAGGCCTGCACGCACTTGATGCACGGGAGAGATCTCCTTCCACGAATCGCCAATCTTAGCCTGACCGTAACCTTCCTTGGAGCAATCAATCACCGGGAACAGCAGGACAAGAGCCGCTGGAGTCGTGGAGATAGCCGTATCTTCACCAGCTTCATTCACGTCATCGAACATCGCCGTCGCTGCAGCCAGATGACCTCCTGCAGAGCCCCCGCTGACAATGATCTTCTGCAGGTCAATGCCGAGCTCTTGGGCATGCTGTTTGACATAGCGCACCGCGCTGCGGGCATCCTTCACGCAATCAAAGACACTGACACCGGTTTTCGCTGAATGCAGTCGATAATGCACACTGATGCCCACCAGCCCAAGCTGCTGATAATGGGCTGCGAAAGGATACATGCGCTGAGGGTTGCCCCCGGTCCAACCACCACCGTGGATGGTGATGAAACAAGCCCGTGAGTCACCGGCCTTATGGCCTTCAGGCTCGAAGATGTGCAGGGACAACTCGCGATCTGGCAGCTTCTTGTAAACCAGAGTGCGCGTGGGAGTCAGCTTGGCCGCGAGTTGATCCACGGGGTCCGGTTTTTTCGTTGTCGCGGGTTTGGATGCCGGAGCGGGTGCCTGCCCCTGCACCATGGGCAGGCTGGCAAAACAAAGTGAGGCGAGGACCAGAAGGCGGAAGGGCAAAGTCATCATGGGCTATCATGAACGTGCCGACTTCCTCTAAGATTGCGGAGGATTGTCATGGAGTAACTGTGTTAAAGGCAAGTGTTAGAAGAAGTTTTTTTAAAGTGGCGAGCGAGGATAGCATTGAGATGGATCAGCAACTTGCGGGCCGTCGCCACCAGCGCCACTTTGGACGGCTTGCCGGCTTCCTTCAGACGCTTGTAGAACACCTTCAGTTCTGGATTATGGCGGCTGGCCGCCAACGCTGCCATGTAAAGCACACGCCGCACACAGCTGCGTCCGCCTGAGATAAAACGCCGCCCACGCCATTTGCCACTGTCCCGGTTGTAAGGCGCTAGGCCTGCCAGCGCCGCGATCTGCCCTCGCGATACTTTGCCCAACTCCGGCAGCGCTGCGAGCAACTGGCGACTGGTCTGCGTGCCCACGCCTTTGACGGCTTGCAGCACCGTGTCGAGCTCTT